>CAZUPR010000011.1:11331-34961 GCA_964622305.1 uncultured Eubacteriales bacterium | reverse complement strand
ACTGGGTTTTCCCGGAAGAGCAGGTCGCTGCCGGTATTCTTTCTAAGTTAATATTGTTTTTACTGTAGAACCGTTTGGGGTTCTATTTTTTTTTGCTATAATTATGGTTACATAATAAAGTTTTTTAGGAGGGGAAAAATGAAAGAAAGAATGTCTTACTATAAAGATTATTTGACTCTTGAAAAGGGACTCTCTGGAAACACTATAAACAGTTATCTATCTGATCTGGAAAATTTGGCAGCTTACATGGATAAAGAAAATGTTGACCTTCAGGAAATTGATTCTCTAACTATACACAAATATCTGATTAGCCTGAAAAATCTGGAATATAAAGAAAGTTCTCTCTCGAGGGTTCTGTCATCTTTAAAAAGTTTTTTTTCCTTTCTTGAAGAGGAAATGATTATAGCTTCAAATCCAATAAATGATGTTGAAAGGCCAAAAATGGGCTTCCGCTTGCCCGAAGTTTTATCTGTTAAAGATATAGAAAAAATTCTTAAAGCCCCTAAGGCAGATATTCTTGGCCTCAGGGACCAGGCCATGCTTGAGACCCTTTATGCCAGTGGTATTAGGATAAGTGAGCTAATAAATTTAGACATGGCCGACCTCAATCTGGACCTTTCCTACATTCAATGTATTGGTAAGGGTAATAAGGAAAGAATTGTCCCTATAGGAAGTGTGGCCCATGGGGTTTTGGGAAAATATCTGGATATTTCCAGACCAAAACTCCTTAAGGATTACAGGGTCAGCAAGATATTCCTTAACAGCAGAGGGGGGCCTATAAGCCGCCAGGGTGTCTGGAAAATTATTAAAGCCTATGCAAAAGAAGTTGGCCTTGAAAAAAAAGTTTCTCCTCATACTTTTAGACACTCCTTTGCTACGCATTTATTGGAAAATGGTGCTGACTTGCGGTCAGTTCAAGAAATGCTAGGTCATACTGATATATCTACAACACAAATCTACACACACATTTCTAAAAAGCATTTATATAAAATATATAAAACTGCCCATCCCAGGGCTTAGAGAAAAGAGGTTTTTATAATGAGAGCTCTCGAAATTATTATTAAAAAACGTGACGGACATAAGTTGACCTATGATGAATTAAAAAATCTTGTTATGGGATATGTTGATGATAAAATTCCTGATTATCAATTTAGTGCTTTTTTGATGGCTGTTTTTTTAAAGGGGCTGGATAAGGAAGAAAGTCAGAATCTTACCAGAATAATGATGGAGTCAGGAGAGCAAATCGACCTTTCACAAATCAAAAAAACAACTCTTGATAAACACAGTACAGGCGGTGTGGGTGACAAAACTTCTCTTTTTATAGCACCAATTCTGGCTTGTTTTGAACTGGCTTTACCAAAAATGAGTGGCCGGGGCCTGGGTCATACTGGAGGAACTTTAGATAAGTTAGAATCTATCCCGGGATTCAAGGTTGAACTTTCCAGGGAAGAATTTTTCAGACAAGTTAACGAAATTGGCCTTGCAATTATAGGCCAGAGTGGGAATCTTACTCCTGCTGATAAAAAAATCTATGCTCTGAGAGATGTAACTGGTACTGTAGAGTCAATCCCTCTTGTAGTAAGTTCAATAATGAGTAAAAAGCTTGCAGCAGGGGCAGATAATATCATTTTAGATGTTAAATGTGGTAATGGTGCTTTTATGAAAGATATAGACCGTGCCAGGATTCTGGCCCAAGATATGGTAGAGATAGGCAAAGCTTTCAATAAAAGGATGAAAGCCTTGATTACTAACATGGATCAGCCCCTGGGATATGCTATTGGCAATGCTCTTGAGGTGATAGAAGTAATAGATGCCTTAAGAGGAGAAGGACCAGAAGACTTTTTAGAACTATCGGTGGATTTGTCAGTTCACTCCTTATTAACGGCAAAGATTTATAGAAATTATGAAGAAGCCAAGTTTGCCGTCTGGGAAAAGATTTCTTCAGGAGAAGCTTTAGAAAAATTCCGGGCAATGATTTTAGCTCAGGGTGGAGACGGAAAGGTTATTGATGACTATCAGCTCTTTAATTTAGCTGAAAAAAGAGAAGTAATTTATGCAGATAATGAAGGTTATGTAAAAGAAATAAAAACTGAAGACCTTGGACTGGCCTCTATGATTTTGGGGGCAGGCAGGGCTACAAAAGATGACGTGATTGATCCTGGTGTTGGAATAAAGTTTTATGCAAAAATTGCTGATAAGATTGAAAAAGGTCAGATTCTTGCGGAGGTCTTTTACCGTGATGACTTAAAACTATTTGAAGCAAAAAAACTTATTCAGGAAGCCATTGCTTTTTCTGATGATAAGCTTGCAAAGAAAAAGACCATTCTTGAGATTATAGAATAGGAAGGGGGTTATTTTTTGAAACTAGCAATTGTTGATTATGATGGTACTCTCTTTACTAAAGAAACTATTCCCTTTTTGCTGGGCCTTGCTAAAAAGAAATCCGTGCCTGCAAAGGATTATTATAAAACTTTGGTAAAGGTTTACCTGTGTCTTATAAAGTATAAGTTGAGCAAGAAGAAAAACTTTGACAAAGAAAAATTCCATAAGGATATTGCCAAATCTTTTTTATCCATATATAAAAATATGAAGCAAGAAGAAATTGAAAAGTTTTTTAAAGAGACAGTCCTTGAGGCTGAGAAATATTTTAATCAAAAGCTAGTCCTTGAATTAAAAGGATTAAAAGAAAAAGGCTATAAGCTTGTTCTCTTGTCAGGTGGTTTTTTACCCTATGTTGAGCTGGTTGCTCAAAAATTAGATTTAGATTACGTTTTTGCAACTGAACTTGAGTATCTGGACAAGGGCTTTAACCTGGAAAAAGACTTGCTTTTTATAACAGGCAAAACAAAAAAAGAAACTATTTTAAAAAAATTTCCCCAAGAAATGCAGGTTGACTGGCAGGCCTCTTATGCCTATGCTGATAGTTATTTTGACAGTGATGTTCTCGAGATGACTGGCAACCCTCATGCCGTTAATCCTGATGAGAGGCTGAGGAAGTATGCCCTGGAAAAGAATTGGCCTATTATCGAAGAATCTTGACCTTGCCTCTTAAGAAATGATAAACTTTATAGGTTAAGATAAAAATAAAGAGGAGGGATTACCATACTGAATAATTTTTCTCTGACAACTTTCCTTGTAATAATCCCTGTGGTTTTAATTTCAATAACAATTCATGAATTATCTCACGGTCTTGTAGCAGACCGTTTTGGCGATCCAACTCCAAGGATGAGCGGCCGCCTTACTTTGAATCCTATCCGCCATTTAGACCCTATGGGGGCCATACTACTGGCAGTAGTTGGTTTTGGCTGGGCCAAACCAGTTCAGGTTAACCCCTATAATTTCAATATTGAGACTGATGGAGGAGAGTCATACTCAAAGGCAATGCGAAAAAAGATGATGTATGTAGCTCTGGCAGGACCTGCTTCAAACATCGCCATGGCTACTTTGACAGCTATTATTTTCTTGCATTTTGGCCAATATTTTAAGAGCCAATATCTCTATACTTTTTTTTCTTATTTAATTATGATAAATGTATTTTTAGCAGCCTTTAATATGTTACCTGTTCCACCTTTGGATGGTTCAAAGATTTTGGGAGCCTTTTTATCAGACCAGGCTTATTATAAGTATATGCAAATAGAAGATAAGGGCTTCTTGATTCTAATGCTTTTGGTTATAACCGGTTTTACCAAATATTTGGTTCAGCCTATTGCAAATTTGATTTTAGATTTTGTTTATTTCATAGCCAGCCTGGGCTTTTAATACAGGGAAACTAAAAAAAGGGTGGTATAAAAATGAGCAAAAAAAGAGTTTTCAGCGGGATGAGACCAACTGGTGATCTCCACATAGGACACCTGAGCGTTTTGGAAAACTGGATTCGCCTTCAGGAAGATTATGATTGTATATATGGGGTTGTAGATTTACATGCTTTAACAACTTCCTATGAGGATCCTTCTCAAATAAGAAAATATGGCCGAGAGATGGTTTTAGACTGGCTTTCAGCTGGCCTGAACCCCAATAAATCTTCTATTATGATTCAATCCCAGGTCAAACAACACGCTGAGCTTCATCTTTTGCTTTCTATGCTTATGCCTCTATCCTGGCTGGAGAGAGTACCTACTTATAAGGATCAGCTCCAGCAGTTATCCAAAGAAGGGAAGAATATAACCACTTATGGTTTTTTAGGCTATCCTCTTTTAATGTCAGCAGATATTCTTGTTTATAAGGCTGAGGCTGTACCAGTTGGCGAAGACCAGCTTCCTCACCTGGAACTGACCAGAGAATTGGCCAGACGCTTTAACCACCTTTATGGTAAAGAGGTTTTCCCAGAGCCAAAAGCACTTTTATCTGAAATTCCAATGGTTCCTGGTATTGATAAAAGAAAAATGTCTAAGAGTTATAATAACTATATCCCCATTAACAGTAATGAAAAAGAGTTGATGGAAAAGGTAAGGCAAATGATTACGGATCCAGCCAGAATTAAAAAGGATGACCCTGGCAATCCCGATATTTGTGTTGTTTATAGTTATCAGAAGATATATAACAAAGAAGAAGCAGCCGAAATTGGTGATTTGTGTCGCAAGGGACAAATTGGCTGTGTTCAGTGTAAAAAGAAACTGGCAGAAAAACTTACTGCTTTCTTACAACCCATCTGGGAAAAAAGAGCAGAATTTGCTGTAAATGAGAAACTTGTAGACGAAATCCTTCAGGCTGGCAATGAAAAAGCCAGAATGTGTGCAGAAGAAACTCTGTTAGAAGTCAGAGATATTTTGGGTGTATAAAAAGAATGGAAAATGCTGGCTTTAAGGTTAGAATTGAACAATTTGAAGGTCCTTTGGATTTGCTTCTTCACTTAATTGAAGAACAGGAACTGGATATTTATGAGGTAAAGCTGGCTCAAATAACTGACCAGTATCTTCAATATATCTATGATGCCCAGGCAATTAATTTGGATTTAGCCAGTGACTTTTTAGTAATGGCAGCCAGAATGTTACAAATAAAGGTGAGAAGGCTTCTTCCTGTCCATCAAGATGATTTAGAAGATGAAGAAGATTTGGCTAATTTTGAAGAAGACCTTTTCAGGCAACTAGCCCAATATAAAAAGTATAAGGAAATTGTGGCCAGTCTTAAAGAGAAAAGGGAAGAAATTGCTCAATTTACCTTTAGGGAAATCGATGAAGGAAAGATAATTGAAGAGTATGTTAGTCAGGATTTACTGGCTGATTGTGATATAAATGAACTTTCCAGAGCTTTTAGGGAACTTTTAAAGAATGTAAGAGAGGTCGAACCTGTCATAGAGATTGTCAGAGAAGAATACTCTATCCGGGATACCATAGATCAAATACTTTATAAGGTTAACAAGGAAAGAACAGGGCTTAGGTTTACAGATTTTTTTCTGGAGGAAAGGACCAGGGCCAGGATAATAATTACTTTTCTGGCTCTCTTGGAACTAATCAAGAACAGAAAAGTACGTTTTGTGCAGAATGGTCAATTTGCGGAAATATATATACTTCCCTTTCAGGAGGAAAGATAAGTAATGCTCTTTAAAGAAAAAACTAAACAAGCTATGGAGAGTTTACTCTTTGTCAGCTCCGAACCTCTGGACGAAAAAAAATTGGCCCAGCTTTTGGAGATAAAGCCTGCAGAAGCCAGAGAGCTGGCCCAGGAATTAATACAAGAATATCAAGACAGGACCACGGGCTTTAAATTGAAAAAAATTGCCGGTGGCTATCTTTATGTTATAGAGCCTGAGATGGCCGATTATGTAAGACAGCTTTACAAACCAAAATACAGTTCTCTTTCTAATGCTGCCTTAGAAACTCTTGCTATTGTGGCCTACCAGCAACCTGTAACCAGGGCTGAGATTGAGAGAGTAAGAGGAGTAAATTCTGACAAAATTGTTGCAAATTTAACAGAAAAAGGTTTGATAAAAGAGGCGGGAAAAAAAGAGGCACCAGGCAGGCCTTCTATTTATGTTACAACCAGAGAGTTTCTTATGTATTTTGGTATAAATTCTTTAAAAGAACTGCCTGAGATTAAAGATTAAAGAGACAGGGTGGATATAGATTGGAAAGACTACAAAAATATTTGGCTAATGCTGGCATTGCCTCCAGAAGAAAATGCGAAGAATTAATTTTGGAAGGTAAGGTTAAAGTAAATGGCCAAATAGTCAGGGAACTTGGCTTTAAAATAGACCCAGAAACAGATCTGGTGGAATTTGAAGGCGCCAAGGTTGAAAAAAGAGAAAAAAAGATTGTATTAATTATGAATAAACCTAAAGAGATAATCTCAAGCGTAACTGACCCTCAGGGAAGAAAAACAGTTTTAGATTTACTTCCAGATAAGTTTCCCCGTCTATATCCTGTTGGGCGCTTAGATTACGAATCAGAGGGTATGTTGATTTTAACTAATGATGGATATCTGGCTGATAAGATTATGCATCCCAAAAATGAAATAAAAAAAATTTATCATGTTTGGGTCTACGGTTATCCCAGCCAGGAATCTTTGGAAAAATTTAGCCAGGGCTTGGAACTTGAAGATGGCAAGACTGCCCCTGCAAAAATTAAATTGATAAGGAAAGCCAGGTCAACCTCTTTAATGGAAGTGGAAATTCAAGAGGGTAAAAAGAGGCAGATCAGAAGAATGTTTGAGGAGTTAGGTCATCCAGTGGCCAAGCTGGAAAGAATTCAAATAGGACATTTGACCATGGGAAAACTAGCTCAAGGAAAATTCAAAAGATTAAATGAAGATGATATAAATAAACTTTTGATGATAAAGGCCCCATTTAGAGCAGATAAGAGGAAGTTTAAAAGATGAAAACAGCTATAATTGGTGGCGGACCTGCCGGGATGATGGCGGCTCTTTCTGCTTCAGAGAGATCTGAAGTCTTTCTCTTTGAAAAAAACAATATCTTAGGAAAAAAACTCCTTATTACTGGCAAGGGAAGGTGTAATATCACCAACGCCGGCAGCCAGGCTGAAATTATAGAAGCTTTTGGAAGAAATGGGCGTTTTCTTTATTCTGCCCTTAATTTTTTCTCTAATAAAGATCTTATGGATTTTTTTGAAGAAAGAGGCTTGCCACTTAAGGTGGAAAGAGGTAAGAGGGTTTTTCCATCCTCAGATAAATCTTTAGATGTATTAAAGCTCTTAGAAAAAGAATTAATCAAGAAAGAAGTTAATCTTTTAAAAAACACCAGAGTGAGAAAAATCAATTTAACTGATCAGGGGAAGTTTGAACTTACCTTCAATCAAGACAAGGAAATTTTTGACGCTCTCATTATAGCAACCGGAGGTAAATCTTATCCGGCAACAGGTTCTACTGGTGATGGTTATATTTTTGCCAGAGCTTTGGGCCATAAACTTACTCATCTTTTGCCCTATTTAGTACCCTTAGAAACTGATCAGGCGGAGATTAAAGAATTAATGGGACTTTCCCTCAGAAATGTGCTTTTAAAAATTAAAATAGATGGCAAGATCAAAGGACAGGAATTTGGGGAGATGATTTTTACCCATTTTGGAATTTCAGGTCCTCTTGTTCTTACCTTAAGTAAATTAGTTGTAGAAGCACTGGCTAAAGAGAAGGAAGGAATGCCTGTTAAGGTAGAAGCTCTTATAGACTTAAAACCAGCCCTTTCAGAAGAGGATCTGGACCGCCGGCTAATGAGAGATTTTGAAAAATATATTAACAAGCAATACAAAAATGCCCTTGATGATCTTCTGCCCAGGAAACTTATTCCTTTATTTATAAAAATGAGCGAGATAGATCCAGAAAAGACAATAAATCAAATAAGCAAGCAGGAAAGAAGAAAAATTTTGCTTCTTTTAAAGAACTTCCCAGTGAGGATTTCTGGTGTCAGGCCTATTGAAGAGGCTATCATAACCGCGGGTGGTATTTCACTAAAAGAGGTTAATCCACAAACTATGGAATCCCGTCTTTACCCAGGTCTTTTCTTTGCAGGAGAGCTTTTGGATTTAGATGCTCAGACAGGTGGCTACAACCTCCAGGAAGCCTTCTCCACAGGCTGGTTGGCAGGTTCTAATGTTTGATTTACCCCTTCTGGTAAGTTATACTTTTTGTATAAAATGAGGTGAAAAGAGTGCCAGATAAAACTAGTTTTGGCAGCAAAAAAATAGCATCCATTGCTATAAAAATGGCTTTGACAGAGAGCCGTGAAGAAGAAGCTGCAAAAAAAGATTATTATACAAAGTTAAATGTAAAAACTGCGGCGGTTGATTTTGGCGGAGATTATTTAGCTTCGGTAAAAAAAATTATAGAAAGAACTACTGTAGCGGCTAAGAGGGAAAATGTAATCAGAGATATACATTCAGAAGAAGGAGCCGTTGCTGGTGCTGCCCGTGAAGCTCTGTCACAAATAATGCCTAAGGCCATAGGTTTAAATGTTGGTGGTAAAGTGGGTATTGCCAGATATGATGACCATATCAGTGTATGTGTCTTTTTAGGAATAGGCCTCTTACATTTGGACGAGGTTTCGATTGGTCTTGCTCATAGAACCATTGCATAAAAAGGAGAGAAAAAATGAATACTCAAATTGCGATAGACGGTCCTGCAGGCGTAGGTAAAAGCACCACGGCAGTTGAACTTGCTAAAATCTTAAACTACATTTACCTTGATACAGGCGCTATGTACAGGGCTTTAACCTATCAGGTACTAATGAAGGGGATTGACCCCAGGGCAAGTCAGGAAGTTATTGAGGAAGCAAAAAACTTTGATCTCTCCTATCAGATTATAGATGGTAAGGAAGAAATATTTTTAGCTGGAAAAAAGGTAAGCGAAGAGATTAGAAGCCCGGAAGTAAGTAAGGTGGTCTCTTTGGTTTCATCTATAAAAGAAATTAGGGAAATAATGGTTGAAAAACAAAGGAGCCTGGCCAGCCAGCAAAATATAGTCATGGATGGCAGAGATATTGGCTCTGTTGTTTTGCCCCAGGCCAGAGTTAAAATTTTCTTAACGGCTTCTGCTGAAGAGAGGGCCCGCAGACGATTTTTAGAGATGGAATCAAAAGGCCTTGAGGCAGATTATGACCAGGTCCTGCTCTCCATAAAAGAAAGAGACTACATGGATGAAAACAGGGACGTCTCTCCCTTAAAGGCAGCTGAAGATGCCATTATTTTGGATACAAGCCATTTAAATTTTGATCAGGTTATTGAGAGGCTGTTGGAGATTATTAAAGATAAAACCGAGGGAGCCAGTTATGTATAGATTTCTCTATATTGTATTAAATTTTCTTTTTCGCCCATTTATAAAAATGGACATTATAAATGAAGAGAATATTCCTAAGGATAAAAACTATATAATTGTAGCTAACCATCTTAGCAATTTTGATCCCTTGCTTCTGGCAATGAAATGGGAAAAGAGACTTTTTTTTATGGCAAAAGAAGAACTTTTCAAGGTCTTTTTTGTGGGCTGGGTTTTAAAGTCTGTTGAAATGATAGCCGTAAGAAGGGGCGAATCAGACCGGAAGGCCGTAAAAGAATCCCTAAATTATTTAAAGGACGGGAAAATTTTAGCCCTTTTTCCTGAGGGGACCAGAAACCGCAGCCAGGAAATCTTGCTTCCTTTTCATGGAGGAGCAGCTTTTTTTTCTAAATCTGCTGACCTGCAAGTTTTACCTGTCGCCATTAAGGGGACTAACAAGATAAAGCCAGGTTTTTTTAACAAGGTCACTTTTACTATTGGCCAACCCTTAAAAGTTACAGACCTTTATGAGGGCAAAATATCTTCAAAGGAGCTGGAAGATTTTACAGACTTGCTGCGTGACCAAATAATAAATCTTCTAAATAATCAAAATGAAAATAATCAGAGCTGATAAGGCCGGATTCTGTTTTGGTGTTAAAAGAGCCGTTGAAGAATCAGAAAAGATTGCCTTAAAAAGTCAGAAAGATATATTTACTTATGGTAAGTTAATTCATAATAACCTTGAAGTTGAAAGACTTAGAAATAATGGTATAATACCTAAGGATGAAATTAAAGATATAGTTAGCGAAAAAGTAATTATCAGGACTCACGGAGTAGCTGAAGATGATCTTCAAAGGCTTGAGGAAGCTGGTAATGAGGTTTTCGATTTTACTTGCCCTTTTGTAAGGAAACTGCAAAAGCTGGCCAAAGAATATCAGGAAAGGGATTACAAGGTTCTTATTCTTGGCAAGGCAGATCATCCGGAAATAATAGGTGTCTCAGGCTGGACTGGTAATCGTGCCATAGTAATAGGCGGAGCAAGCGATTTGTCAGGAGCTTTGGACCTAAAAAGTGATGATAAGATATGCCTCTTGGCTCAAACGACAGAAAAGGAAGAAAATTTCCTTGAAGTCTCAGAGGCTTTAAAAAAAATCAACAAAGACCCTGTGATTATTAATACAATCTGTAAGGCCACTCAAGAAAGGCAGGAAGCAACAGCTAGCCTGGCTGGCCAGACAGATTTAATGATAGTTATCGGGGGTAAAAATAGTTCTAACACCAGGAAGCTTTTTCAAATATCTAAAAAGATAAACCCAAATACATATCATGTAGAAAAAGCTATGGATTTAGATAAAAAATGGTTTAAAAATGTAAAAAATGCAGGTATTTCTGCGGGCGCTTCGACACCGGAGTGGATTATTGAGGAGGTCATTGAAGAAATGGAAGAAATTAAAGAGACGAATGGTATGGCAGAAGCAGTTGAAGCAAACAATTTACCAAAGAGGGGTTCAGTAGTTCTGGGAAAAGTTGTCCAAGTTGACAAGGAAAGAGCCTTTGTTGATGTTGGCAGCAAAACAGAGGGAATCCTTGAAGCGGGCGAGGTCTCCTTTAGAAAAGTAGAAGATTTAACTGAACTTGTTAATGTTGGAGATGAGTTCAGCGTTAAAATAATTGAGGTTGAAAATGAAGCTGGTGACATGATTGTTTCCAGAAGAAGAGCAGAAGAAGATGAAGCTATTGAAAAGCTTGTAAAAGCTAAAGAAGAGGGACAAATCCTTAGCGCTCCTGTTTATGAGGCTGTTAAAGGCGGTATCCTTGTTGATGTTGGAGTCAGAGGTTTTATTCCGGCTTCCCTTATTGATGTGGGCTTCGTTGAAGATTTAAGTCAATTTGTTGGTCAGACAATCGAAGTTATGGTTGAAGAAGCTGACTCAGAAAATAGAAAGTATATTCTTTCCAGAAAAGCTGTTATTGAGAAAGAACTCGAAAAAATCTGGGATACTCTGAAAGAAGGAGAAAGCAGAAAAGGCATAGTTAAAAAACTGGTTGATTTTGGTGCTTTTATTGATCTTGGTGGTATTGAAGGTTTATTGCATATCTCAGAAATGGGTTGGGGCAAGGTAGAAAAATCTTCAGATCTTTTAGAAGAAGGTCAAGAAATCGAAGTTTATCTGCTTTCAGTAAACAAAGAAACTAACAAAATTGCGCTAAGCCTGAAAAAACTTACTCCAGATCCATGGACTGTGGTAAATAACAATTATAAAGCTGGAGATATTGTAAAAGGTAAGGTTGTCAGACAATCAGATTTCGGTGCCTTTGTTGAGCTGGAGCCTGGTCTTGATGGACTGGTGCACATTTCACAAATTTCCTGGCAGAGGGTTGAAAAAGTAAGCGATGCCCTAAATATTGGAGATCAAATAGATATTAAGATTTTAGAAATCGACGCAGATAATAAAAAAATCAACTTAAGTATCAAAGAAACTCTTGAAAGACCAGAAAGGCCTAAAAGAGAGGATAGAGAACCAGCTGCTGCCAGACCAAGAGCAGAAAAAAGGCCTGCCAGAGCACCAAGAAATGAAGAAGTTGTCCAGGGTGCAGAAACAGAAACAATCATGGACGACAAAGGGCCAACTGGTGTAAACATTGGTGAGCTTTTTGGAGATAAATTAAAAGACCTTATGAAATAAAACTGAGAAGCAGCAGCAATGCTGCTTCTTTTTACTCTTAGGAAATATTAAGAGGTGGGGAAAATGCCAGTCAGAGAAAAAAGAAAGTATGATCATATCAGAGAGGCTCTGGCTTCTTACCATATCCATAAGGATTACTTTGAAGATATTAAGTTAATCCCTTTGGTTTCAGCAGCCTTAGATTACAGTGATATTGATTTAAGCCTGGAGCTTTTTGGTAAGCAACTTGCAGCTCCCCTTTTAATAAACGCAATGACTGGTGGTGCTCCAGGACTTGAAAAATATAATGAGGCTTTTGCCAGAGCAGCAATGGACAATGGAATCGCTTTAGCAGTAGGTTCGCAAAAAGCTGGTCTGAACAAAGAAGAAGTAGTCTCCTCTTATAAAATTGTTCGTCAGATATATCCAAAGGGTTTGATTTTTGCAAATCTTTCTGCCCTGGAATCTACAGATGACATGCAGAGGGCTATAGAGATGATAGAAGCTGACGCTTTACAGCTTCACATTAATCCGGCCCAGGAGTTATCTATGCCTGAGGGTGAAAGAAACTTTTCCCATTTATTAAAAAACATCGAAAAAGCTGTAAAAAAGATAGACCTTCCTATTATAATAAAGGAGACAGGTACAGGCCTCTCCAAAGAGGCTGTTAAAGATTTCTATGATTTAGGGATAAGATATTTTGATACAGGCTCCTACGGTGGATGCAACTTTGCCTTGATAGAAGAAAGAAGAAAAGGATTACAAGAAGCCCTTTTAAGTCAAATTGGCATGCCTGGTCCTATGTCAATCCTGGAGAACAGAGTGGCTGCTCCAGATGCTTTTATCTTTGCAAGTGGCGGGTTAAGAAAGAGCATTCAGCTTGTTAAAGGCCTGGTTTTAGGTGCCGATATGCTGGGCATAGCCAGCTACTTTTTAAAAACTTATTCTGAAGAAGGCCAACCAGTCCTCTCCGCAAAAATTGGAGAGATGCTTTGGGAAATGAAAGAAATTTTTCTTCTTTTAGGATTTAAAAATTTAGAACAGGCAAAAACAGGAGCTTATATCCTTACAAATGAAATGAAAGAATGGGCAGATCAGAGATTATGAAAAAAAACGGTGGAATAATATCAAAAGTATATCCAGAAACAATCGCCTGGGAGATAGGTTTAGAGACAGGAGATAAAATTATTGCAATAAATCAGACTCCTCTTAGGGACCTGATAGATTTAGAATTCCTTTGGGCCGACCAGGAGATAGAGCTTTTGATTGAAAAAAACAAGACTGGTCAGGAAGAGACTATCTTTATAGAAAAAGATTACGATGAAATCCTGGGAGTGGAATTTACTTCTGCTGTCTTTGACGGTATCAGACATTGCAAAAATAATTGTCTTTTTTGCTTCGTTGATCAAATGGCGCCTGGGATGCGCCCAAGTCTCTACCAAAAGGATGATGACTACCGTCTTTCATTTTTACAGGGTAGCTTTATTACAATGACTAATCTTACAGAGGCCGATAAGGAAAGAATTAAGGAGCAAAGGCTGTCGCCTCTTTATGTTTCAGTTCATTCAGCTGACCCGGACAACCGTAAGATGCTCTTAAAAAATCCCATATCTTCTCGTATTATTGAAGACTTAGAAGAATTAGCAGAGGCAGGTATAGAATTTCATACACAAATAGTTCTCTGCAAATCTATAAATGATGGTGCCTTTTTGGACTATTCGATTAAAAAACTGGAGTCTTTAGGTCAGGCTATTCTTTCACTGGCTGTGGTCCCTGTAGGAATCACAAAATTTAGAAAGGATCAGGAAACTTTCCCTGACTTTACTATAGAGGAAAGCAGAGAGATAATTAAAAGTGTTGAGGGATGGCAAAAGAAAATCAAGCAAGAGAGAGGCTATAATTTTGTTTATTTAGCCGATGAATTCTATGTAAAAGCTAAGGAAGATTTTCCTCCAACAGAAGCCTATGATGACTTTCCTCAATTGGAAAATGGTGTGGGTTTGGCCAGGATTTTTATTGATGATTATCTGGCAGAAAAAGATTCCCTGCCTAAAAAAGTTGCTGAGAAAGTCCAAAAGGTTCTTGTCTGTGGTCGCAGCCCAGAAAGCTTTTTAAAAGAGATAGTTGATAAACTAAATGAAACCGAAAATATGGATTTGGAACTCAGGCCACTGACAAATGAGTTTTTTGGCCCCAGAGTAACTGTAACAGGCCTTTTAACAGGACAGGACCTCTTGGCTGGTCTTTCCGATCTTGCACCTGGCACACAAGTCCTGATACCAGATATCATGCTTAGAGATGGGCACGAGGTTTTCTTAGATGGTAAAAATTTAAATGAGCTGACAGAAGAGTCAGCCTTGAAAATAGAAAAATTTGACAGCACTTTTGCTGGTCTTTATGAAAATATATTTTTTACGAAAGAGGGGTGAGGATTATGAAGCCGATAGTTGCAATAGTTGGCCGTCCTAATGTAGGCAAGTCTACTCTTTTTAACAGAATAACAGGCACCCGCACAGCCATTATTGAAGATATACCTGGTGTAACCAGAGATAGAATTTACATGGATGCGGAATGGACTGGCAGGCATTTTACTTTGATTGACACTGGCGGAATAATTGTCGATTCAGATGACCCTATTTTAAAACGTGTTCGTGAACAAGCAGAATTTGCTATTGATGAAGCTGAGGTCATTGTTTTCGTTGCAGATGGCCGGACTGGTGTCACTGTTGAGGATGAAGAAATCGCCAATATCCTTAGAAAAACAAAAAAACCTGTTATTTTGGCTGTAAACAAGCTGGAAAGCAATAAAAGAGAAGATCATGTATTTGAATTTTATCAATTAGGTCTTGGTGAACCTATCCCGATCTCTGCTTCACAGGGGATAAATACAGGTGATCTTCTGGACCTGATAGTTGAAAACTTTTCCAATAAAAAGGAATATGATCCGGAGCCAGATTTGATAAAGATAGCCATTGTGGGCAGGCCCAACGTGGGTAAATCATCTTTGACTAATCTTCTTTTAGGAGAAGAGAGAGTTATTGTAAGTGATGTGGCTGGAACTACCAGAGACGCCATAGATTCCCCTTTGAAAATTGGTGATCAGGAATATAGGTTAATTGATACTGCTGGCATGAGACGCCGTGGGAAAATTGATGAGAATACAGAGAGATACAGTGTTATCCGTTCTTTAAAAGCTATAGACAGATCAGATGTTGTCCTTATGGTTTTTGATGCCAGCGAGGGAGTTACCGAGCAAGACAAGAAAATAGCTGGTTATGTCCACGAAGCCGGGAAGTCTTGTATCCTTGTTTTTAACAAGTGGGATTTAGTTGAAAAGGATGACAAAACTCTGCACAAATTTGAAAAAAAAGTTAGGGCTGAGCTACTCTTCTTACAATATGCACCAATAATTTTCATCTCTGCTTTAACTAAACAAAGAGTCAGCAAAATAATTGAGATTGTCGATTTCGTTGCAGAACAACAAAATTTCAGGGCTGCTACAGCTGCTCTTAACGAGGTTGTCCAGGATGCAATCAGAACCAATCCACCGCCAACCAAGAAAGGCAAGAGAGGAAAGATTCTTTTTGCTACTCAAGTTAATGTTAAACCACCATCCTTCGTCATATTTGTCAATGATCCGGAACTTATACATTTTTCTTATGAAAGGTATTTGGAAAATAAATTAAGAGAAGCATTTGGTTATGAGGGAACTCCTATTTGGCTGAAGCTTAAAAAGAGAGAGGAAAGAAATGCCTGATATTATTTTCCTAAAAGCTTTGTTCTTAACCTATTTATTAGGCAGCATCCCTTTTGGCTGGATTGTAGGAAAGTTTTACGGAATTGATGTAAGAAAAGCAGGCAGTGGCAATATTGGTTTTACAAACGTCTGGAGATTGACTGGTGTCCTGCCAGCAAGTATTGTTCTCTTTTTGGATATTGCTAAAGGCTGGCTGTCAGTTTTCTATGCCTATTCTTTAGGTGGGGAGAAGTATGCCATAGCGGGTATAATAGGGGCACTTGTCGGCCATCTCTTTCCCCTCTATTTGAAGTTTAAGGGTGGTAAGGGGGTAGCAACAGGTTTGGGCATCTGCCTTTACATTAATCCCCTGATGACAATAATTGCTATTTTACTTTTTTTACTTGTTGTAAAATTTACCAAATATGTTTCTGCCGGTTCCATTACAGCGGCTATAACAGTTATTGTTTTAACTCTTGCTTTTAATTTGGACTTTTACTATAAAATTGTAATAATTCCTGCCGCTCTTGGGGTAATATATATGCATAAGGAAAATATTAAAAGGATTATGGCAGGTAATGAAAATAAAATAGGCAAAAAAGAGGTGTAGCTATGAAAGTTGCAGTATTGGGAGCAGGTAGCTGGGGAACGGCTCTTGCTATGGTTTTAGCAGATAAAGATTATGAAGTTAATATCTGGTCTATTTTTCCAAAACAGGTTGAAGAAATAAATACCAAACATACAAATTTAGCTTTTTTAAAGGATGTAAATCTTCCTGAAAATATTATTGCATCTGGTGACTTAGCCCAGGTTGTTAAGGGTGCCCAGTATATAATTATGAGCGTTCCTTCAAGTGCAGTCAGAGAGGTTTCGCAAAAGTTAAAACCACTTCTTGAAGAAGGGGTTATTGTTGTCAATACTGCAAAAGGTTTAGAGCCTGGAAGTTTAAAGAGGCTGAGCCAAATAATTTCTGAAGAGCTGGGTGGGCTCGATGAGAGAGTTGTTGTTTTATCAGGGCCAAGCCATGCTGAGGAAGTAGCAATGAAAATGCCAACAGCTGTGGTTGTGGCGTCAGCCAGTGAAGAGGCTTCCAAAAAGGTCCAGGATCTTTTCATGAATGATTATTTTCGTATTTATGTGAACTCAGATATTATAGGAGTAGAAGTGGGAGCAGCCTTTAAAAACGTTATTGCTTTGGCCAGCGGAATCACTGATGGCCTGGGCTTAGGAGATAATACCAAAGCAGCCCTCATCACCAGAGGAATGGCTGAAATTGAAAGAATTGGCGTAGCCATGGGTGGTCAGCCCGCAACCTTTGCAGGCCTTTCCGGCATAGGTGATTTAGTTGTAACCGCAACCTCCATGCACTCAAGAAACAGGAGGGCAGGCATTGCTATTGGCCGTGGAGAAAAAATTGAAGATATAAAAAAAGAAATGGGCATGGTAATTGAAGGTGTAAGAACAGCCGAAACTATTATAGAGTTAAATAAAAAATATAAGGTTGATACACCTATCACCAACCATATTTATAAAATAATCTATGAAAATGAAGACCCCAGGGAAACTGTTTATGAGCTTATGCGCCGTGATAAGAAAAGAGAGATTGAATAAGCCGGATAAGTGTTATAAAATTATGTATCGAAAGGATTTTACTACTTTGTTAGGGGTATAGCGATGAAGGTAGACTTGCAAAAAACATTTTATTTTAATGAAAAAGTAGAGATATACATCTTAACCGGGCAATCAGGTGCTGGCACTTACAGAACAACCATTTCTGATGTGACTTCCGAGTATATCGAAATAGAGACTCCTTTGAAGAATGGTAAGTTTATTAGTCTTACCCCTGGTACTTCTTTGCTTCTTGTTCAAGTAAAACTGGATGCAATATATACTTATCAGTTTAGAATTAACTCAGTTAACCGGGATGACCTTGAAACATTTACAGTTAAAGCGCCTGAAAAGGTTAAAAGAGTTCAAAGACGTTCTTTTTTTAGAGTAGAGTATCCTTTTAAGTTCGAAATACTTCCTTCTTGTAAAAGGGTTAATAAAAATATTAATAAGAAAAAGGAAGAGTATCTGACCCATGATGTAAGTGGAGGCGGTCTGGCTTTTTATACATATTTAAAACCGGGCAGCATACATTTTACAATGGAAGAAGATTACTATATTAAGTTAACTATTAATGAAATTTTTTATTTTTTTACCGCAAAAATTGTTAGAATTCAGCAATTAGAAAATCAAAGGGTAATTATTGGTCTTCAGATTAAGGAAATAAATAAAAAAAGTCGTGAAGAAATAATAAGAGCTCTCTTTATTAAGCAAAATGAACTTTTACAAAAGGGAATATTGTAAGTGACTATCTAAAAAATCTAACCACCTGCGGGTGGTTTTTTTCTTGCAAAAAGACCCTTAAATGTTTATAATGTTCTTCATATGAGGAAAAATATCCGTCTTGTGTGGACAGGAAGGTAGTATTATGAATAATGAAAATAAGAAGTTTTTTATTGTAAACAGAAAAATTTTACCAGAAGCTATTTTAAAGACAGCAGAAATTAAGGAACTCCTGGCTAAAAAAGAAGCTGCCACTATTAATGAGGCAGTGGAAAAAGTTGGTTTAAGCAGGAGTGCCTTTTATAAATACAGGGATGGAATTTTTCCCTTCTATGAGGCCAGCAAGGGTAAGATTATTAACTTTGATATAAGCATGTGGGACAAACCAGGTATCCTTTCCAATGTCCTTAACTCCATTGCCATAGCCAAAGGAAATATTCTGACCATTAACCAGGGCATTCCCCTTCAAGGTATTGCCAGGGCCAGCATAGCAGTAGAAACTCAGCCTATGGATATAGATGCAGAAGAAATAATGGAAAGAATCAAGTCTATTCCCGGCGTTATAAAAATAGAAATAATTGGACAAGGATAGGTGATAATTATGGACAGGAAAATTAAAGTTGCCCTCCTGGGCCTGGGAACAATAGGCAAAGGTTTTTACAGGGTTCTTGAAGAGCAAAAGGAAAACATTTATAAGAAAACAGGGGCCAGACTGGAACTTGTTAAAATTTTGGAAAAAGGTTTGGACAAGGATTGGCCTGATTATGTAGATCAAAGTCTGCTGACAGAAGACTGGTCTTCAATTGTTAATGACCCGGAAATCGAAGTGATTGTTGAGCTTATTGGCGGTACTGGTATCGCTAAAGAATTTGTAAAAGAGGCATTGGAAAAGGGCAAACACATCATCACTGCCAATAAAGATATGGTTGCCGCCTATGGGACAGAACTTTTTGCCATTGCTGACAAAAAGAACCTGGATTTTGTTTTTGAAGCAGCTGTTGGTGGAGGCATTCCAATAATTCGTCCTTTGAAACAATGTATGGCTGCTAACGACTTTCATGAAATCCTTGGTATAGTAAATGGAACAACAAATTATATACTGACAAAAATGACCCAGGAGAATCAGTCTTTCAGGGATGCTTTAAAAACTGCCCAGGATTTAGGCTATGCTGAAGCCGATCCAACCTCAGATATTGGAGGTTTGGATGCCGCCAGAAAGATGGCTATTTTGGCATCTCTGGCTTTTAATACCAAAGTTAACCTTGATGAAGTTTATACGGAAGGAATTACAGAGATTTCTACTGCTGATATTGATTATGCTCGTGAGTTTGATTACGTTATTAAATTAATTGGCTTGACTCGTAAGAAAGAAGAAGGAATAGAGGTTAGAGTGCACCCAATGCTAATACCATCCAAACACCCTCTGGCTTCAGTAGATGATTCCTTTAATGCCATTTTCGTTAAGGGCCATCCCATTGGCCGAGCCATGTTTTTTGGCCATGGTGCAGGACAGCTTCCAACAGCATCGGCTGTGGTGGGTGATTTAATAGATGTGGCCAGAAATATTGTTCATGGTTCTTGTGGCCGGGTAAAAAGTTTGGCCTATCATGATGAGAAAATCTTAAAAGAAGAGGATATCACTACCAAGTTTTTCATTCGCCTTTATGTGGATAATAAGCCGGGAGTTCTGGCAGAAATTGCTGGTGTTTTTGGTAACCACAGAGTTAGTATCTCATCTGTTATCCAAAAAAAGGCTCAGGAAAAACAGGCAGAGCTGGTTATTGTTACAGAATCTGTAGTGGAAAAAGATATTTTAAATGCGGTTGAGGATATCAGGGGCCTGGAAATTTTAAAGGAAGTTTCCAGTATGATCAGGGTGTACTCAGATGAAGAATAATGGCCTGATAAGAGTACCCGCCACCAGCGCTAATCTTGGTCCAGGTTTTGACTGCCTGGGTCTTGCTCTGGACCTATATAATGAAATTGAATATGAAATTTTAGAAGAAGAGGGAGCCTTTGAACTCAGCATTCAAGGAGAAGGCAAGGAGAGCTTAAGCCAGGCCAAAGACAATCTTCTTTATCAATCCTTTGAAAGAGCCTGTAAAGCTATGGATAAAAGACCACCTGGCGTCAAGGTAAAACAGATTAACCGCATTCCCTTGTCCAGAGGTTTGGGTAGTAGTTCTGCTGCTATAGTGGGTGGTTTGGTTATGGCAAATGAGATAGCCGGAAACCCTTTATCAAATGATGACCTTTTAAAATTAGCGGTTGAGATAGAGGGACATCCTGATAATGTTGCTCCAGCCCTCTTAGGTGGATTTGTTATTTCTTTTAAAGAAAAAAATGATATAATAGCAAAAAAAATAGATGTCCCACAATCACTGGCTGCCACAGTGATTGTTCCTGAGTTCCAGCTCTCAACCAAAGAATCCAGGCAGGCCATTCCTGCTAATATTCCTTTGGAGGATGCAGTTTTTAATATTGGCAGGGCTTCATTATTAGTGGCCTCACTTATGGGCCAGGACTACAAAATGATGAGCTATGCCCTGGCTGATAAACTTCATCAAAATTACAGGGCTGCCTTGGTTCCAGGTCTTTTAGAGATAATCGAAAGAGCCAGGCAAATGGATATAATTGGCACAGCCTTAAGTGGTGCAGGACCTTCTATGATTATCTTCCATGAGAAAAAAGCTGAATTTGACATCGACATCTTAGGCAAAATCCTGGAAAAAGAAAATGTTTTTTTTGAGATTTACAAATTGAATCCAGTTGGGGAGGGAGCAAGTAAATGGCATTGGTAGTACAAAAATACGGAGGAAGTTCAGTAGCTGACACAAGCCGCATAAGAAGAGTAGCTGACAATATTATAAAGTACCACGATCAGGGTGATCAGCTGGTAATTGTTTTATCGGCTATGGGTAAAACAACAGATAATTTGATAAATATGGCCAAAGAACTTAATAAAGATCCTTCTGCCAGAGAAATGGATATGCTTATGTCTACTGGTGAACAGGTCTCAATAGCTCTTTTATCAATAGCTCTTGATTCCTCAGGTAAAGAAGCTGTATCCCTTACAGGACCTCAGGTGGGTATTGTAACCACGGGAGTTCACTCTAAAGCCAGGATTAAGAAGATTGATACAGAAAGATTAAAGAAAGAATTAGCTGCCAATAAGATAATTATTGTTGCAGGTTTCCAGGGAAAAACTGAAAACGATGAAATTACAACATTGGGACGGGGCGGCTCAGATACAACAGCTATAGCCCTGGCCGCTGCACTTAAGGCAGATATATGTGAAATTTATACGGATGTTACAGGCGTATTCACAGCAGACCCCAGGATAGTAAGTGACGCACAAAAGCTTGATAAGATTTCTTTTGAAGAAATGCTGGAACTTTCCAGCCTTGGAGCAAAAATACTTCATGTGCGTTCAGTTGAATTAGCAAAACTATACAAGGTACCCATGTGTGTGCGGTCCAGTATAGTAAATGAGGAGGGAACAATAGTGGTAAACAGAGAATCTTTGGAAAAAGAATTGGTTGTAACGGGAGTGGCTCATGATTTAAATGTGGCAAAAATCAGCATTTTTGATGTTCCCGACCAACCAGGCATAGCTAGTCAGATTTTTACTCAGCTGGCAAAAGAAAATATTAACGTTGATATGATTGTTCAAAGTGCCATGAGGGACAAAATTAATGATATCTCCCTAACTGTGCCAGAAGGAGATATGGACAAAGCTATCAGAACAATTAAATCTGTTTCCAAGAGTTTTGAATCCTCAGAAATTGGGGCGGACAATGATGTGGCTAAGGTCTCTATTGTAGGTGCAGGCATGATTAGCTCCCCAGGAGTTGCGGCAAAAATGTTCCAGATTCTTGCAGATAATGGTATTAATATCGACATGATCTCCACTTCAGAAATTAAGGTTTCTTGTATAGTCAAGAGGGCCCATGCTATAAAAGCTGTCCAGGTTCTTCACGAAGCATTCGATTTGGCCAATCTTAATAAAGATTTACAAAGGGATGAGTAAATGTTTTTTGTAGGTATTTTTTGCGTTTTACCTGAAGAAAAAAAGCTTGGCAGCTTAGAGGTAGATAATTACCCTGGTTACGCTTATGGAGCCAAGGCTGATTTGTATCGCAATGCCAGTGTTTTTGAGTTCTTTTTTATTCCATTTTTCAGGTTTAATAAAAGATATTATCTAAAATTTTCGGATTCCAGCTTTCTATATTTGCTGGATAAAGAAGTAGCAGAGAGGGCCTTAAGAGAAGGCAGCTCAATAAATTTTTATGATTTACAGGCGGCTGATGTAAGCGACAAAGCTTGCTCTCAATGCGGCAAACCAGTGGAAGAAGGCTACCTTTTTTGTCCTTGGTGCGGTAAAGAACGCTAACATTTGGGGACGCAACATTCTGTCCGGACAGAATGTTGCGTCCCCAAATGCAAAAGAGGGACCTTCAGCAAGATACTGAAGGTCCCTCTTTTGGACCGGTAATACAATGGTCGGAGCGACATGATTTGAACATGCGACCTCTACCACCCCAAGGTAGCGCTCTACCAAGCTGAGCCACGCCCCGTTATAAAACCTAAGATGTATATTATCACCTTAGGACCCTCCAGGTCAACACTGTAAACAATTTGTAAACTTTGCCTTCTTTTATAAAAAAAGTAAGGGAAAGCATAATTGGGCTTGAAGTATAAGTTGGCATTAAAAAAAAGGAGGCTATTATTATGGCAGAAATTACTTATGAGGTTCAGAAAAATGTAGGGATTCTATCTGAGAGTTCTACGGGTTGGAGAAAAGAAGTTAAAATTATTAGCTGGAATAACAATTTACCAAAGTATGATATCAGAGAGTGGTCACCAGATGGTAAAAAAATGGGAAAAGGCCAAACCTTTACCAAAGAAGAAATGCAAATTTTGTTAAATTTAATTAGAGAAGAAGACATTTAATAAAAGGGGCTTAGCCCCTTTTATTTATCTATGAAAATATGGTATATTCTACAGACTGGGGGTGTTTTTAATGGAAAACAAGAAGAAAAAAGTGATTGCCTTTGCCGGAAGCTTAAGAAAAGATTCCTATAACCAGGCTCTTTTACTACATATGCAAAAAAACTTGCCAGAAGATATGGAAATGGAAATTCTTTCAATAAAAGAAGTTCCCTTGTTTAGTGAAGATTTAGAAAGAGATCCTCTTCCAGAGGCTGTTGTCTTCTTAAGAGAGAAGCTTAAGGGAGCCGATGGACTAATTATAATGACTCCTGAATATAATGCATCAATTCCGGGGGTCCTAAAGAACACAATAGATTGGCTTTCCAGGAAAGGACCTGAGGGTTTCCCATTTTCAGCAAAACCTATAATGATTGGAGGAGCCACCACAGGGATTTTAGGAACTGCCAGGGCTCAAAAAGAATTGCGGGCAGTTTTAAATAGTTTCAATGCCCGGCCAATGAATATCCCGGAACTTTTTGTGGCAGAAGCAGAGGGCAAGTTTCTTGATGGAATACTAATGGATGAAAAAGCCATTTCTCTTTCAGCAAGGATGCTGGATAGATTTTCTAAATGGATTGATCACCTGTCATGAGGTTGTCTTTTGTGGCTGTAGCCATTTCATTTCTTTTAAGCTACCTATTAGGACTTTTTTATCTGGGCTTTAGAATTTTTAATAATATTAATTATGTTCTTCCAATAAGCAAAAAGAT
>CAZUPR010000011.1:0-11231 GCA_964622305.1 uncultured Eubacteriales bacterium | reverse complement strand
CTTGGTATTTTTGGAAACTTTAACGCAAAAAACCTAAAGGTAACTGAATACCAAATTGAAACTGCTTATGAGTTAAAACAAAATTACACCTTAGCCCTTGTTTCTGATATTCATATAGGCTATCAGTCCGGTCATAAAAAACTTAAAGAAATTATTGACCTGATAAATGCCCAGACTCCAGATTATATATTTATTGCCGGTGATTTTATTGATGGCAACTGGCGGGCCTTTTATGAGGAAGATATTCACAGCCTCTTGAAAGAATTTAAGTCCAGAAAAGGAACTTACATGGTCATGGGTAATCACGATAACTTCCTGGAGCATAAGGATATGCTGGCTCATTTGATGGATGCCAATGGCATTCAGGTTCTCCGTGATGAAGGTCTTATCATAAATGATAATCTTTACCTTTTTGGCCGCAGAGATTTGATGGAAAAAGAAAGAGATAATTTGGAAGATTTGCTTTCACAGAGGGATCAAGATCTCTTTACTATTTTATTAGACCATACTCCTGTGGATATTTATGAGGCAGAAAGTTTAGGAGTTAACTTGCAGCTTTCAGGACATACTCATAAAGGACAAATGTTCCCTTTTGGTCTTTTAACAGAAAGGTATTTCGCCTTCGACTATGGTCAGCTTACCAAGGATGATTATAATCTGATAGTAAGTTCAGGGGCCAGCACCTGGGGCCCACCTGTAAGAATAGGCACCAAGTCAGAAGTTGTAAGGATAGAGATAAAACAAAAGATAGAAAAAAAGATTGGAGGAATTTAAATGCTTGAGCAAAATCTAAAGAAAACCCCCCTCTTTGAGGAACACGAAAAAGCAGGGGCAAGGATTGTTGACTATGCCGGCTGGGCCATGCCTGTAGAATATTCAGGCTTGCAAAAAGAACATGAGGCTGTAAGAGAAGCTGCCGGGATTTTCGATGTATCGCACATGGGTGAATTTATTATCAAGGGGAAAGACTCAGAGAAGTTTTTAAACTGGCTCTTAACCAATGACATCCCAGCTATGAAAGATAAGCAGATTGCCTATAACTTCATGTGCTATGAAAATGGTACAGTAGTTGATGACTTAATTGTCTACAAACATGGCAAGGAACACTTCCTCCTGGTTGTTAATGCTGCCAATGCAGATAAGGACTGGCAGTGGATTGAGGAAAAGAGCAAGGGTTTTGACCTGGAAATAATTGATAACTCTGCTCAAACTGGCCTTTTGGCCCTTCAAGGTCCCTTAGCAGAAAAAATTCTGCAAAAACTGACCAAACATGACCTTTCAAGTCTTGACTTCTTTTGCTTTGAGAGTGGAATTGGCATCTCCAATGTACCTTGTTTAGTATCCCGCAGTGGCTATACTGGTGAGGATGGTTTTGAAATCTACACTCATAGCTCTCTTTTGACCAAGCTCTGGACTGATATTCTGGAGGCTGGGCAGGAAGAAGGTTTGCTCCCTTGTGGCCTTGGCGCCAGAGATACTTTAAGGTTTGAAGCAGGGCTTCCTCTTTATGGCAATGAACTTTCAGACCAAATCACACCTCTTGAAGCAGGCCTGGGCTTCTTTGTAAAGCTTACCAAAGAAGATTTTATTGGCAAAGAGGCTCTGCAAAAACAAAAAGATCAGGGCCTGCAAAGAAAAATTGTTGCCTTTGAACTTGTAGACCGCGGCATCGCCCGCCAGGATTACGAAGTTTTTTTTGAAGATAAAAAAATTGGTTATGTAACAACCGGCTATATGTCTCCAACCCTTAAGCAAAGCCTGGGTCTGGCTCTTATAGAAGCCCAATATGGTGAGCTTGGTCAGGAGATTTTCATAGCTGTTAGAAATAAAAAATTAAAAGCAAAAATTAGAAAAAAAGCATTTTATCAGAAGAACTATAAAAACTAGGAGGATGAAGAAGATGGAAATTAGAAAAGATCTGTATTTTACAAATGAGCACGAATGGATAAAGGTAGACGGCAACACAGCTCTTATAGGCATTAGTGATTATGCTCAAAAATCCTTGGGAGAATTGGTTTTTGTGGATCTGCCAGCTGAGGGTGACGATTTGGAAAAAGGCGATGCTTTTGGTGCTGTTGAATCAGTTAAGGCTGCCTCAGACGTATATATGCCAGTTAGTGGACAAATCCTTGAGGTTAACGAAGAAGTTGCCGATAACCCAGCCCTGGTCAATGAGGATGCTTTTGAGAACTGGCTGATTAAAATAAATCTTTCTGATGTTACAGAACTTGATGATTTAATGTCAGCTGCTGAATACGAAGCCTTTTTAAGCGAGGAAGAATAAATGAAACAATATATCCCCTTAACCAGTCAAGACCAGGAAGAGATGCTGGCTAAACTTAAGCTGGGTAGTTTGGAGGATTTATTTGCTGAAATTCCAGAAAAAATCAGGCTAAAAAGAGAACTTGATCTTCCGCCTGGTAAGTCAGAACTGGAAGTAAAAGTCCTCCTCCAGGAATTGGCTCATGCTAATTACGCCACTGATGAGATGGTTTGCTTTTTAGGAGCAGGGGTTTATGACCGTTACATCCCATCAATTGTTGGACATTTGGCTGGCAGAAGTGAGTTTTACACTGCCTACACGCCCTATCAGCCTGAAATAAGCCAGGGCACTTTACAGGTTATTTTTGAATATCAAACTATGATTTGTGAGCTAACTGGTATGGATGTAGCAAATGCTTCTGTTTATGATGGAGCATCTGCTGCCGCTGAAGCTGCCATTATGTCTGCTGTCACTACAAAAAGGAAAAGGATTCTCTGCTCAGATACTATTAATCCTGAAAGCAAAAGAGTTCTTAACACCTATCTGAGATTCAGAGGCTTTGAGATTGAATACATTCCCATGAAGAATGGTGCCAGTGACCTTGACTTGATCAAGGAAAAACTGGATAAAGATGTGGCCAGTGTCATCATTCAAAATCCCAACTTCTTTGGAGTTATTGAAGAGCTTGATGGTTTGGCTGAAGCTATTCATGAAAACAAGTCTCTCTTGATTATTGCAGCTGATCCTGTCAGCCTGGCTATCTTAAAAAAACCGGCTGATTACGGTGCCGATATAGTCGTGGGCGAAGGTCAGCAGCTGGGTGGCAAAATGAACTTTGGCGGACCTTATCTTGGCTTTATTGCCTGCACAGAAAAGTTGATGAGAAGAATGCCGGGCAGGATTGCCGGTCAGTCAGTGGATGCCGATGGCAAGAGAGCCTTTGTTCTTACCCTGCAAGCCAGAGAACAACATATAAGAAGATACAAGGCGACATCCAATATCTGCTCTAATCAGGCCCACAATGCCCTTATAGCCTGTATTTATCTAATTACAATGGGTAAGGAAGGTCTTAAAGAAGTAGCCCTGCAAAGTCTGCAGAAAACTAACTACCTCTTTAAAAATATGCAGAAGATTGAAGGCTACCAGCCTCTCTTTGAAGGCAGGAAGTATTTTTCAGAATTTCCAATTGTTTGTCCGGCCAATGTAGATGCAATTAACTATGAACTTTTAGATGAAGGCTTTATTGGAGGCTACAATCTGGAAAAAGATTTCCCTCAATTTAAAAATGCTTCTTTATACTGTGTGACAGAAAAAAGGAGCAAGGAAGAAATGGATGAACTGGTCCGTTTGTTAGGAGGGGCAGAATGAAAAAGTATAATAAATTAATTTTTGAACTTTCAAAGCCAGGCAGAAGAGCCTACTCTTTACCAGTTTTAGGTCTGGAAGAAGAAAAAATAGAAAATCTGATTCCACAATCAATGTTAAGAGAAGAAGAGGCCAACCTGCCTCAGGTTTCCGAAGTTGATGTGGTCAGACATTTTACAAATTTATCCAACAAGAACTATGGGGTGGATACAGGTTTTTATCCTTTAGGTTCTTGTACTATGAAATACAATGCTAAAATCAATGAAGATATGGCAGCCTTGGCAGGTTTTACTGATCTTCACCCTTTACAGGACCAAGAGACCATTCAGGGAGCCCTTGCACTTATGCATGATATGGAAGGGATGCTGTCTGAAATTGGTGGCATGGATGCTTTTAGCCTGCAGCCTGCTGCCGGGGCCCATGGCGAGCTGGCCGGGCTTATGATTATCAAGGCCTGGCATGACGAACGGAAGGATTTTAAGAGGACAAAAATAATCGTTCCGGATTCAGCTCACGGGACAAATCCGGCAACGGCCCAGCTCTGCGGCTTTGATATTGTGGAAATAAAGTCTGATGCAGAGGGGGCGGTTGATTTAGAGGCTCTTAAGGCAGTTCTCAGTGATGAAATCGCCGGCCTTATGTTGACTAACCCCAGTACACTTGGTCTCTTTGAAACAAATATTAAAGAAATTGCCGATTTGGTTCACGATGCTGGCGGTCTGCTTTATTACGATGGGGCAAACCTGAACGCTATCATGGGTATTACTCGTCCTGGTGATATGGGCTTTGATGTGGTTCACTATAATCTTCACAAAACCTTTGGCACACCCCATGGTGGTGGTGGTCCAGGTTCTGGACCAGTAGGGGTTAAAAAAGATTTAATTCCCTTTTTGCCTCTGCCAGTAATCAAATATGATGAAGATGAAGACTTTTACAGTCTTGATTATGACCGCCCACTATCTGTTGGCAAGCTAAAAAGTTTCTATGGAAACTTCCAGGTGGTTGTAAAAGCCTACACCTATATTAAAACTATGGGCTATGATGGCCTTAAAAAGGCCAGCCAGGTTGCTGTTTTAAATGCCAACTACATTAAGGAAGAACTTAAGGATCTTTATCATCTGCCGATAGACAAGATTTACATGCATGAGTTTGTCTTCTCAGGCCTAAAAAATAATAAGGACGTACCTACTCTTGATATAGCCAAGAGACTTCTTGACTATGGTTATCATCCACCAACTGTTTACTTCCCACTTATTATTCATGAGGCTATGATGATAGAGCCAACTGAAACAGAAAGCAAGGAAGAAATGGATGGCTTCATTGAGATTATGAGAAAAATAGCCCAGGAGGCAGAAACTAATCCTGATATATTAAAAAATGCTCCTTACAATACTCCAGTAAGAAGGATTGATGAGGTAAAAGCAGCCAGAGAACTAATCTTAAAATATAAGCCAGAAGAGGAAATAAATTAATGACTTATGATTTGATAATTATTGGTGCAGGACCTGCTGGCTATACGGCAGCTATTCAAGCTGGCAAAAGAGGCTTGAAAACTGCCCTAATTGAAAAAGATAAGCTGGGTGGAACTTGCCTTAACAGGGGCTGTATACCAACCAAAACCTATTATAGGAATGCTGAGTTCATGAAAGATTTAAGAGAAGCAGAAGAATTTGCTGTTTCCCTTGAAGGCTATTCCTTTTCCCTGGAAAAAACCTGGCAAAGGAAAGAAGAAGTTGTAGCCAGACTAGTGGCTGGTATTGAGCAATTAATTAAGGCCCACAAAATTGACTTTTTTGCGGGTCAGGCCTCTTTTGCTAATGCAAATACTATTGTTGTCAAAAATTCTGATGGTGAACAAGAAGAATTAACTGGCAAAAACATAATTATTGCTACAGGCTCCAAAACAAATCTTCCTCCCATTAAAGGGATTGATCACCCTCAAGTTTTGGACAGCAGTTCTATTCTTGATTTAAAGGAACTTCCCCAGAATCTTATAATTATTGGCGGAGGGGTTATAGGCCTTGAGTTTGCCGGAATTTTCAATTATTTTGGCTGCCAGGTTGAAGTCCTTGAATATTTACCAGAAATCCTCCTTCATGAAGACAGAGAAGTTATTAAGAGATTTATGCCCCTTCTAAAAAGGCAGGGAATAAAGGTAAGTACTTCCATTAAGGTTACCGAGGTGGCCAAAACGGACAAGGGCTTCCTTGTTAAGGGACTTGATAAAAAAGACAAAGAAGTGGAGTTTGAAGCTTCTACTCTTTTAAATGCTGCAGGCAGGCAGGCCAACTTTGAGGGTCTTGATATAGACAAGACAGGCCTGGAGCTTGAAAGAAATCATATTAAGGTTAATGATTTTTATCAGACCAATGTTAAAAATATTTATGCCATTGGCGATGTAAATGGCAAAATACAACTGGCTCATGCAGCCAGCCATCAGGCCATCATGCTGGTAGATTACATCTATGATCAGTCTTTAACTCCTAAAGACTTACTGATCCCATCCTGCACCTTCACTTTTCCTGAAATTGCCAGTATTGGTTTGACAGAAGAAGCTGCAAGAGATGCCGGACTGGAAATCAAAACCAATAAATTTCTTTTCCTGGCTAATGGTAAGGCCTTGGCAAAGGGAGAAAAGGACGGTTTTGTTAAAGTAATAACTGACGATAAGAACAAAATTATCGGCGTTCACATTTTGGGGCCTCACGCTTCCGATTTAATTCATGAGGCGGCAGCAATAATGGCTGCTGGTCAAGGAGTTGAGGATGTGAAAAATATAGTTCATGCCCATCCAACTCTTTCAGAGGCTTTTGATGAGGCTGTCCTGGGTATTAGTGGAGCAGCCATTCATCAAATTTAAAGATTGTTCAATTAAAATGCACATCTTCTTAACCGGAGCATGTGCATTTTTTGTTAGAATGGGGTAAGAAGAAAAAACAGGAGGAGAAAGATTTATGAAAAAAATTTTAAGCAGTATTTTAATTTTATTTTTTGCATTATCAATTTTCACACCAGGGATTGCCGCAACCGAAAATTTAATAATCAGGGTTGGCTATCCGCAGTCTGGTGACCATCAATATGTTGGTACAGTAAGAATATATGAGTCGGAAGCAACTATAGACAGCATTCAAAAAGGTGATGTCTTTACTATTTTTATGGAAAATGCCGAATTTAATGGCAAACCAAGCCTTACAGAAAGAGGAAGGTTTGATTTGGATATTCTCTCTGGCGGTAACGATGGCGACAGCTACATAACTTATCAATTTGTTGACTCATCCTCAGGAGGAACAGGCAGGGTTATAATTGATTTTATCCTTGACGACATGAGGGCCCTTGGTGGAGATATAAGTGCACGTATTGACAGCCCCTTTGGCGGAGTAAGCAGTGGCTATTTCTCTATGGGGGGCAGCCAGGATAAGGAAGATCTTAAAGACAAAGACCAGATAAAAGAAGAGAGAATTGTTATTTCTGAAGAGGAAATTGCCGGAGCCAGAGAAAAGGGTGTTAATATTTTAGTTACTAGCGATGACTATCAGATCCTTTTACTAAGCCAGGAGATGCCTCTTAAAGGCAGTCTGCAGGTAGATATCAGCAGAGAAAAATCTAAAGACAGCCAATACCTTAGTGAGCTCTACTCTTTAAATTTTACAGCTGAAAAGGATCAGAAAAGCCCGACTCAGGCGGAAGTCAGAATAAAAGCCAATGAACTAAAAGAGAAAAACAACATAAAAGCTGTTCAAATATCCAAAGATGGGCAAAATAATCTGCCAACTTACTATGACGCGAATACAGACTTTATATATATTAAATATAACCAGGTGAACGAAAAAATCTCTCTTGTAAGAGGCTCCAGAGGGGCCGAACTTATATTTAAGAGTGATGAATATCTGGAATTTGAAGCTATGAAATTTGCACCTGTGAGAAAAGCCGCAGCCTGGTATGGCTGGGAGGTGGCCTGGAATCCTTTTACCAGGACAGTTAATCTTGAAAAGGGCGACCAGTCTTTAGAAATAGAGGCAGAGGATTATTTAATCTACAAAGACAGGTCCTATATTTCAAGTGATTTTCTCAAGGAAAATTTTTCTGCCGTAAGCTTTGAACTGGCTGATAAAATTGTTTTGAAAAAATAAAATAATCTTCTTGATTTTGGGACATATTTATTATAGTATTTCAATTAAGAGTCACAATCCTTTTAATTATGACTCATAATGACCCTTGGGGGTGAGACTATAATTATCAACTCAAGACAAGAAAAAATTATCGATATTGTTAAGAAAAAGGGGCCGGTTACTGGTGAAAAAATCGCTGAAAACCTTATGACCACCAGGGCCTCAATCAGATCAGATTTAGACTTTCTAACCCAGGCAGGATTTTTAGGGGCCAGGCCCAGGGTTGGCTATTTTTATCAGGATAGTAATAATATGGAATTCCTTATGGAGGGCCTGATTAAAAAGAAGGTAAAAGATTATCATTCTTTGCCAGTTTGCATCAAGGAAACAAAGTCTGTTTATGATTGTATTGTGCAGCTTTTTTTAGATGATGTAGGAACTATATTTGTAATAAACGACCAGGGTTTTCTTGAAGGAGTAATCTCCAGAAAAGATCTTTTAAAGGCAACGATTGGGAAGTCAGACATTAAAAATTTGCCGGTCAGTGTTATTATGACCAGAATGCCAAAAATCATTACAGCATCCATGGATGACAGCCTTATCAATATAGCCAGAAAAATAGTAGAAAATGAAGTAGACAGTATTCCGGTTGTTGAAGAAGTTTTTAGTGATGGTCAGCCTGCTTTACAAGTTTTAGCAAGAGTAAGTAAAACCAATATTACCAGAGCTTTTTTAGATTTTACAAAGAACTTTTAAGGAGGTTAGGCTTATCGCTAATAAAACAGTTTACCTTTTATCAGACTCCTTAGGCGAAACTGCCATGTTGGTAGTCAAGGCTGCTATGATCCAATTTCCTGACGGGGATTCAGTCCTTAAAAGGATTCCTTATATAGATGACAAAGAAGCTATTGAAGAGGTCATTCAGGAGGCCAAGGGAAAAGAAGCCCTTATTGTATACACCTTGGTTATCAAGGAGCTTAAAGAGTATATCGCCATGAGGGCAAAGGAAGAAGGCTTGCTGACAGTTGATCTTTTAGGCCCCTTAATCAGAGGGATGGAAAAATTCTATAAAAGAAAGCCTGAAAGAAAGCCAGGTCTTTTGCATCAGTTGGATGAGGAGTATTTTAATAAGATAGAGGCAGTTGAATTTGCCGTTAAATATGATGATGGTAAGGATCCCAGAGCAATTTTATATGCAGATATTATTTTGACGGGCGTTTCAAGGACATCCAAAACTCCCTTAGGTATTTATCTTGCCCACAGGGGCTTAAAGGTAGTTAATATTCCCCTGGTGCCGGAAGTAAAGCCGCCAGAGGAACTTTTTGCCAAGAAAAAGGGCAAGGTAATTGGATTGACTATTAAACCAACCCTCTTAAATGAAATCAGAGTAGAGAGACTTAAATCCATGGGCCTGGGTCAGGATGCAGGTTATGCCAGTTTTGAAAGAATCCTGGAAGAGTTAGAATATGCAGATGGAATTATAAAAAGACTGGGCTGCCCGGTCATTGATGTTACTAATAAGGCTGTTGAAGAAACAGCAAGTAAAATATTACAAATTTATAACAGGGGTGATCTGATTGACTAGTAAGAAATACATTTACACGTTCGAAGAAGGAAACAAGGATATGAAAAGCCTCCTTGGAGGTAAAGGTGCCAACCTGGCTGAGATGACCAATATGGGAATTCCAGTACCACCTGGAATAACTGTAACAACAGAGGCTTGCATTGATTATTTTAAAGAAGGTAATAAGCTTCCTGGTAATTTAGAAGAACAAATTTGGGAATATATTAAGGTTGTAGAAGACAAGATTGGCAAAAAATTTGGTGATCTGGATGATCCCCTTCTTTTTTCTGTAAGATCAGGTTCTGTTTTCTCTATGCCTGGAATGATGGACACAGTCTTAAACCTGGGCCTTAATGACCAGGCTGTTGAAGGATTGGCTAAAAAAACAAACGAAAGAAGATTTGCCTATGATTCTTATCGTCGTTTCATTCAAATGTTCTCCAATGTGGTTTTAGATATAGAACACCACGAATTCGAAATGATTCTTGATGCCCTTAAACATGAAAAGGGTGTTGAACAAGATAATGAGCTTGAAGCTGAAGACCTCGAGGTCCTTGTAGAAGAATATAAAAAACTAGTCAAAAAAATAATGAAAGAAGATTTCCCCCAAGATCCAAAGAAACAATTGCTTTTGTCAGTTGAGGCTGTTTTTAGATCCTGGAATAATGACAGGGCAAAAGTATATAGAAGAATAAATAAAATTGACGATAATTTAGGAACTGCTGTTAATATTCAGGCTATGGTTTTTGGCAACCTGGGCCCAACAAGCGGAACTGGTGTAGCCTTTACCAGGAACCCATCTAACGGTGAGAACAAATTATACGGTGAATACTTAATCAATGCTCAGGGCGAAGACGTTGTTGCTGGTATCAGAACACCGCAGACTATCAGCCAACTTGAGCAGGATATGCCTCAGGTATATGAAGAATTTGTAAGAATTACACAAAAACTTGAAAAAGATTATAAGGAAATGCAAGATATTGAGTTTACAGTTCAGGAAGGAAAACTTTTCCTTCTGCAAACCAGAACAGGTAAAAGGACTGTGCATGCGGCCATTAATATTGCTGTTGAGATGGTTAACTCAGGACTTATTACTAAAGAAGAAGCACTTTTAAGAATACCTGCCGATCAGTTGGATCAGATGTTGCATACGAGAATTGACCCAAAAGCAAAACTTGATGTTATTGCTAAAGGCCTGCCTGCTTCTCCTGGAGCGGCAAGTGGACACGTCGTTTTTGATGCAGACGAGGCAGAAAAAAGAGGTATGGCTGGCGAGGCTGTTCTTCTTGTAAGAACTGAAACAACCCCAGACGATATCCATGGAATTATCCAAGCCAAGGGTATTTTAACCAGCCGTGGTGGTATGACCAGCCACGCTGCAGTTGTTGCCAGGGGTATGGGTAAGCCCTGCGTATGTGGAGCTGAAGCACTTAAAATTAACTATAATGACGCTTGTATCAATGTAAATGGACAGGTTATTTCTAAAGGAGATTTTATCTCCATAGATGGAACCACTGGTAATGTTATGCTGGGCGAAGTTCCTATGATTGACCCTGAAATTTCCGAAAACTTTAACACTATCCTTGAATGGGCTGATGAATTTAAAACAATGGTTGTCAGAGCAAATGCTGATAACCCAGAAGACTCTCAAAAAGCTCTTGATTTTGGCGCAAAGGGAATTGGTCTTTGCCGTACAGAGCACATGTTTATGGCTCCAGATCGTATTCCACTAGTTCAAGAAATGATTCTTGCTGAGAAGGTGGAAGATAGGGAAAAAGCTTTGGCAAAATTGCTTCCAGTCCAAGAAGAAGACTTTTATGCAATTTTAAAAGTTATGGATGGCTTCCCTGTAACAATCAGGCTTTTGGACCCACCACTGCATGAATTTTTGCCAAACCATGATGATCTTTTAGTAGAAGTTACCAAAATG
>CAZUPR010000010.1:0-38886 GCA_964622305.1 uncultured Eubacteriales bacterium | reverse complement strand
AAACTCAAAGAAGAAATAGAAGAATTTTTTAAGATAAAAGTTGCCTGCGTTGATGTCAATGTCTTAGAAGTAGAGTTTTAATGCACAGAGAGAGATTAATATTTCAAAGTTGAATTTGCCCTTTTTGTAAAAAAAGGGCTTTTTTTGAATAGGAGTGAAAGAGTGAATAAAAGAGAAGCAAGGGAAAGAGCCATGACGGCCCTTTATCAAATGGATTTAACAGAGGTTGATCCTTTAAGGGCTTTGTTAGACAGGTTTGCAGAGGATGGTTTAGCTCCGGCAGCCATGTCCCAAAGATTAGTTGAGGGAGTTATGGAAAATCTAAAGACGATAGATGAGAAGATTCAAAAATACTCCAAAGACTGGGACCTAAAGCGATTTTCCAATATAGACAGAAACATACTTAGGATTGCTATTTATGAAATTTTATTCTCTGAGAAAACTCCATATAAAGTTAGTGTCAATGAGGCAGTAGAATTATCCAAAACTTACAGCTCAGAAGATGCCTATAAATTTATTAATGGAATTCTGGCTCAGGTAATTAAAGAGCTAGATCTAAATAATTAAGGGGGAGATATTTTGTATAAGGTGCTAGAAAAGAAAGTCTTATGTGAGGGTCTTTATGAAATGAAAATAGAGGCTCCGGATTTTGCTAAAAAAGCTCAGCCAGGGCACTTTCTGATAATTAAAGTATCGGAAGAAGGAGAAAGAATTCCCCTTACAGTAGCTGATTTTGATGCTGAAGAAGGATCAGTAACCATTGTTTTTGCACCCATCGGTGTTTCAACAGAGAAAATTGCCCAATTGGAAGTTGGCGATTATGTTGATGACTTTACTGGTCCGCTTGGAGAAGCAAGTGTAATCGAAAATTATGGGACAGTAGTAATGATTGGTGGCGGGGTTGGTATAGCTCCAATCTATCCTGTGGCAAGAGCTCTTAAGGCAGCTGGTAATAAGGTAATTAGCATTATTGGTGCCAGAAATGAAAAACTCTTAATGTGGGAAGACAAGATGGATGAGATCAGTGATGAATTTTATATAGCTACTGATGATGGCTCTAAGGGGCAAAAGGGCTTTGTAACAGACATTTTGGGACAAGTCATGGAAAAAGAAGAAATAAACAGAGTATGGGCTATTGGGCCAGTTCCAATGATGAGAGCTGTCAGCAATCTGACCAGAGATAAGGTAAAAACAATTGTCAGTATGAACCCGGTTATGGTTGATGGTACTGGTATGTGCGGCGCCTGCCGTGTTTCTGTTGGTAATGAAACCAAGTTTGCCTGTGTAGATGGACCAGAGTTTGACGGTCATTTGATAGATTTTGATTTGGCTGCAAGAAGGCTGGCTTATTATAAAAATGAAGAAAAAGCTGCTCTTGAACATAGACACCAACATCATCATGACCATGGAGGTGGATGCAAATGTCAAAAAAACTAGCTAAGAGACAGGAAATGCCTTTACAGGACGCAGAGCTTAGAAGTAAAAATTTTGACGAAGTTGCCTTGGGTTACAGTGATGAGATGGCCCTGGAAGAAGCTAAACGCTGCCTGAACTGTAAACAGAGATTTTGCGTGCCAGGCTGCCCGGTGGAAATTTCCATCCCGGACTTCATTCAAGAAATAGTTAAGGGTGATATCCCGGAAGCATATAAAATTTTAAAAAATAAAAATAATCTGCCAGCAGTTTGTGGCCGTGTCTGCCCTCAGGAAGTTCAGTGTGAGGCCTCCTGTATTTTAGCAAAAACAGGATCACCTATTGCTATCGGCCGACTGGAAAGATATGTGGCTGACTGGGCCAGAAAAAATATGATCGAGGAAGAAATAGAAGAAAAAGAAAAACTTGGTAAGGTGGCTGTTATTGGCGGGGGTCCTTCTGGCCTAAGCTGTGCCGGCGATTTAGCCAAGATGGGGCATGAAGTTACTGTTTATGAAGCCTTACATATTCCCGGCGGAGTTTTGGTTTATGGGATTCCTGAATTCAGGCTGCCCAAAGAAATTGTTAGGAAAGAGATTGCTCAGATAGAGGAAGCTGGAGTTACCATTAAGACAGGCCAGGTTATAGGTAAGCTCTTTACAGTAGAGGAGCTTTTGGCTGACGGTTATGATGCCGTCTATATTTCAACAGGAGCCGGCCTTCCTTACTTTATGGATATTCCAGGCGAAAACTTAAATGGTGTTTATTCGGCCAACGAGTTCTTAACCAGAACAAATTTAATGAAGGCTTATGAATTTCCCCATGCAGACACCCCGATTAAGGTTGGTAAAAGAGTTGCTGTTGTTGGAGCCGGAAACGTGGCTATGGATGCAGCCAGAACAGCATTGCGTCTTGGAGCTGAAGAATCATATATTGTTTACAGAAGATCCAGGAATGAAATGCCAGCCAGAGTGGAAGAAATTGAACACGCTGAGGAAGAAGGCGTTAAATTTGAACTTTTGGTTAGCCCTGTGGAAATCATCGGCGATGAAGAAGGCGCTGTAAGCAAACTCAGATGTGTCAGATATGAGCTGGGGGAAGCAGATGAATCAGGCAGACAAAGGCCTGTTGAGATTCCAGGGTCAGAATTTGATATGGATATTGATACTGTTGTAATGGCAATTGGTCAGGGTCCTAACCCTCTGGTAACTAAAACAACACCGGGTCTTGAACTTAATAAAAGAGGAACAATTAAGGCTGATGAGGAAAGTGGTCAGACCTCTCTGCCAGGAGTTTTTGCCGGTGGAGATATAGTAACCGGTGCAGCGACAGTAATTTTGGCTATGGGAGCAGGTAAGAAGGCTGCCAGAGCGATAGATGAATATATAAAAGAAAAAAAGAAATAAGAAATTAATAAAGAAGTAAGGTTGATAAAATGGCCCAGGAAATTTTTACAGTCGAAGAAGTAAACAGATATATAAAAAACCTGCTGGAAAATGACCAGCTTCTTTCATCCTTTTGGCTAAAAGGCGAGATATCTAACTTTACACATCATTCATCGGGCCATATGTACTTTACCATCAAGGATGAGAGTGGTTCTATTCGCTGTGTTATGTTTAGATCCCGGGCTGGCAGGGTTCGTTTTGAACCAGCCAATGGCCAAAGGGTTGTCCTTATGGGAAATATCTCTTTATATGAAAAGGGTGGGCAGTACCAGCTCTATGTTCAGGAAATGCTTGAAGATGGAATCGGCGACCTTTATGAAAAGTATGAAAAATTAAAGAAAAAGCTGGAAGAAGAAGGACTTTTTGCTCCAGAGAGAAAAAAAATTCTACCTTCTTTTCCATCTAAGATTGCCCTCATTACTTCACCAACAGGGGCGGCAGTAAGGGATATGATAACAGTAATTAAGAGGAGAATGCCTTCAACAGAAATTATCCTCCTGCCTGCTCAGGTACAGGGCACTGGCTCTGCCCAGTCAATTTGCAAGGCCCTTGATCAAGCTTGGCAACATACGCCAGATTTGATTATTCTTGGCAGAGGTGGCGGGTCAATTGAAGAGCTTTGGTCCTTTAATGAAGAAGAAGTAGTAAGGAAGATTGCCCAGAGTCCCATTCCCCTTATTTCGGCAGTGGGTCATGAGACTGATTTTACCCTGGCCGATTTTGTGGCGGATTTAAGGGCCGCAACTCCTTCTATGGCAGCCGAAATAGCAGTACCAGACAAGGAAGATTTGCAAATAAATCTCTGGCAGAAGGAACGCAGAATACTGCAGGCAATGGATAACAAGCTGAGGGAAAAAAACAAGAGGCTCTTTCATATCTTGCAAAAAAGGATCTTTCAAAACCCGGAGAAAATCTGGGAAACAAAAAATTTGCGCTTAGAGTATCTGCGTGAGAAATTTCTTTCCAGGGAAGAAACGATTCTTAAGGAAAAAAGGGCCCGTATAGAAGAGGCAGCTGGGAAAATAGATCTTTTAAGTCCCTTAAAAACACTTTCAAGGGGTTATTCCATAGTTTTTTCCGAGGACAATAAATTGCTTAAAGAGGCAGGGCAGGTTAGAGAGAAAGATAAGATTAAAGTTAAGCTTTCCCAGGGAGAGCTGCTTTGTCAGGTTACAGGGGTGAGGGAAAAATGACTAAAAAATTAACTTTTGAAGAGTCCATGGATAAACTAGAAGAACTTATTGCTAATTTAGAGGCTGGAGATGTTGAACTGGCTGAAAGTTTGGAATATTTTAGTCAAGGAGTCGAAATTATTAAGAAATGTAAAAATGAATTAGCCAAGGCTGAGGAATCAGTAAAAATTCTTATTGATGAAGAGCTAAAAGATTTTTCTGAGTTAAAGGGTGAATAAGATGGAATTTAAAGAGCTGGCAAATAAATATGTAGATTTTATTGATAAAAGTTTAGAAGAAGTTTTGGTGGCTGAAAGCCAGCCTCCTCAAATAATACACAAGGCTATGCGTTATAGTGTTTTTGCAGGGGGCAAAAGATTACGTCCCATGCTTTGCCTCATGGCTGGCGAAATATTTGGTGCCAAGAGAGAAGAACTGGCAAGGACCGCCTCAGCTCTTGAATTAATTCACACATATTCACTTATTCATGATGATCACCCTGATCTGGACAATGATTCCTTACGCCGGGGTTTGCCAACTAATCATATTGTTTTTGGTAATGCTATGGCAATTCTGGCTGGAGATGCTCTCTTAACTCAGGCTTTTGAAATTTTAGCCAATGAGAGCTTACGGGAAGAAGACCCGGAAAAGCAAAAAAGAAGAATAAAAGTCAATCTTGAAATAGCCAGAGCTGTAGGCAGCATGGGTATGATAGGCGGGCAGGTTGTAGATATAATATCTGAAGATTCTCCAAAAAAGGAAGAGTCGGTCTTGCATTATATTCATAGTCACAAGACCGGAGAGCTGATTAGTGCCTCTCTAAGGAGTGGGGCTCTAATCGGTGGAGCCAGTAAAGAAGAGCTATTTTATATCTCTGGCTACGCCGAGAAGATTGGCCTTGCCTTTCAGATTACAGATGATATTTTGGACATAAAGGGTGATGAAGCTGCTCTGGGCAAGGACAAGGGCAGCGATCAGGAGAAAAACAAGCTGACCTGGCCCAGCATTTATGGCCTGGAAGAGTCAGAACTTATGGCTGAAAAAGCTATTAAGGACGCCAAGGCCTTTTTAAAGAAACTTGACAAGGATTGTCAGGGGCTAGAAATTTTAGCTGATTATATTTTGAGCAGGAATAGCTAAATGATAGAAAATTTTAGACTAACAGATTTTTTTGAAAATCATATAATTATAACTACCATGGTGGCCTGGCTTTTGGCCCAAAGTATGAAGATGGTTATTGATAAGATTCGCTACAAAAAGGTAGATTTTACAAGAATTGTCGGTGCTGGTGGTATGCCCAGTTCTCACTCAGCTTTTGTAACTTCTTTGGCTGCGGCAATTGCCTTTGAGCATGGCCTTAATTCGACTGAATTTGCCCTGGCCTTTTCTTTTATGGCTGTTGTTATGTACGATGCCGCCGGAGTCAGACGCTCAGCCGGCAAGCAGGCAGCCGTACTCAATAAAATAATTCATGATCTTTACAGTAAGGAACATACCTTTAAAAAAGAAAGGCTTAAAGAGCTGATCGGCCACTCGCCAGTAGAGGTTTTTGCCGGTGCAGTTTTAGGCCTACTTGTTGCAATATTTATGGCGTGATATTATATAAGTATAAAGACAGGTGGAATATTATTCTAGTCAGGCATCTGCTTTTGAAGACGGGCTTAAAAATCCGTCAAAGGGCACATCGATGAAGTTTCTGGTGGTGGCTTTGGACGCCCAGTCTGGGGTTGTTGCTGGAAGTTAAGATTGGAGGGCTACCTGCAAGGGCATGCAGGGATGACCCTGCTTTCGTGGAGACCCAAGTTCGTGTATTGCACTAAGAGTGCGGTGGATGGCTTGGGATTAAACCTGCATCCGGGGTAACTCGGGTGTAGCGTAGCCTGCCTTGAGCGTTCTAAGCGGATAAGCAGCGAAGTGGGTGATAATCTGTGGCCACATTTTATCATTCATTGTTTTGAAACTTAGTTAATGCAAAAGAGGCTAGAAAGGAGCTCTGTCTGCCGGGGAAAACCCCTAGAGTATTTACCGCAAGGTATAACCGGGCAGGGATTAAAGTGTGGTCCTAAGTGGTGATCTAGTTCTGCCTTTGGCGACAAGCAGGGAAGGCTTTAAAAGGAAACTGCCGGAAGGGTGACCAACGGTAGCTTTTTGGGAAAACCTACTAGACCTAAGCCACAATATTTATCTGCCGGGCGTCCACCTGTCTATTTTAAGTTTGGAGAGAGTCTGTGACTAAAAATAAAGGAAGAAATATTTATATAAAGAATGCTTTGGCAATGGGGTTAGGAACCTTTCTCTTGTCTTTTGCCCTTTCCATGGCCTCTGAGCTTTCTTTTAGAGTAGTACCACTGGCCATTAGTATCTTATTGGTTTTAGTGGTCATTTTTATAGGTATCATATTTGATATGATCGGTATGGCAACAGTGACTGCTGATTTAAAAATACTTCATGCCAGATCATCACAAAAGGTTGCCGGATCTAAAATGGCAGTTGAACTGGTAAGAAATTCTGCCCGGGTTTCTTCAATCTGTAACGACGTGGTTGGAGATATTTGTGGCACCTTAAGTGGCGCCCTGGGGGCCGTAATAGTTGTAGAAATCTTAAGCCAAAACCCAAATCTGAATGGTTTGATTTTGGGGGTCAGTGTAACATCGACTATCGCTTCACTTACGGTAGGTGGCAAGGCTTATGGTAAAGAAATTGCCATAAGAAATGCAACACCAATTATTTCTTTTATAGGAAAGTTGTTGGGTAAATGATTCAAATAAAAAATGATGACGTTTTTTTAAAAGATCAGATAAAAACATATACAATTGAGGAACTTACGGAGCTTGCCCAGGAAATCAGGGAAGAACTTGTGGAAATAGTTTCCGAAAATGGAGGACATCTGGCCTCTAACTTAGGTGTGGTTGAGCTGACTTTGGCTCTCCACTATATCTTTGATTCCTCAAAAGACCGTTTGGTCTGGGATGTTGGACACCAGGCCTATGTACATAAAATACTTACGGGCAGAAAAAACTGCCTTAAAAGCATCAGACAATATGGTGGCATTTCTGGTTTTCCAAAATGCAATGAATCAGCTGATGACTCCTTTGATGTTGGCCATAGCTCTACATCAATCTCCGCCGCCCTGGGTCTGGCTAATGCCAGAGATTTACAAGGCCAGGATCACGCTGTGGTAGCTATTATTGGAGATGGGGCTATGACTGGTGGCATGGCTTTTGAAGCCATGAACCACGCAGGTCATTTACATACGGACATGACGGTTATCTTAAATGATAACGAGATGTCCATAAGCGGCAATGTGGGAGCTATGTCCTCCTACCTTAACAAGGTCAGACTGGATCCAAACTATACAAAGAGAAAAAAGTATGTGGAGAATCTTTTGACCAGAATTCCTAAGATTGGCAACAAGATGTTTTGGACTGCAGAAAAAATTAAAGATGCAGTTAAATACCTCATGGTTCCGGGCCAGCTTTTTGAAGAATTAGGTTTCTCCTATTTCGGGCCAGTTGATGGACACGACTTAGAAAAACTTACAGAAGTTCTCAATAGTTCTAAAACTATCAAGGGACCCAAACTGATACATGTTATAACAAAAAAAGGAAAAGGCTATAAATTTGCTGAAGAAAATCCAGATAAGTTTCATGGTATAGGACCTTTTGACAAAGAAACAGGCCAGCCTAAAAAAAAGGCAAAAAGAGCCAGCTATACCAAGGTTTTTTCAGATGCACTTTTAGATTTAGCTGAAATGGACGATAAGATTATTGCCATTACAGCAGCCATGGATTCAGGAACTGGAACTGACGTTTTTGCCAGAAAATATCCCAAACGTTTTTATGACGTTGGCATTGCTGAGCAGCACGCAGTAACTTTTGCGGCAGCTCTGGCTAGGGCAGGTATGAAGCCCGTAGTTGCTATCTATAGTACCTTTCTACAAAGAGCTTATGATCAGATTGTTCATGATGTTGCCCTGCAAAAACTTCCAGTAATTTTTGCCCTGGACAGAGCCGGGCTAGTTGGCGAAGATGGCCCGACACATCATGGCGTCTTTGATATTTCCTATCTAAGGCATGTCCCAAATTTTACTATAATGGCTCCCAAGGATGAAAAAGAACTGGGTGACATGCTCTATTCAGCCAGTAGATATGAGGGGCCATCCAGCATAAGATATCCCAGAGGGGAAGGTCAGGGATTAATTATTGACCGAGGTTCTTTTGATTTTATTAAAAAAGGTCAGGGGGAACTAATTTTTGAGGGCCAGGATATCCTCTTAATAGGGCTGGGCAGCATGTTGTCAGAAGCTGCCAAGGCCAGAGAAATTTTGGAAAAAGATGGACTTAGTGTTGCTCTTATTAATCCAAGATTTGTAAAACCTCTTGACCAGGATTTAATTTTAAAGAATCAGGCAGACAAGAAACTTATTGTTACTATAGAAGAAAACTCTTTAAAAGGAGGGTTTTCTGAGGAAGTTGCTTGTCTTCTTAAGAATAATAATATTGAGACTCCTCAGGTTAAGATTGGTATTGCTGATGAGTTTATTGAACATGGGCCCCAGAGCCTCCTAAGAGACCTTTGTGGTCTTTCTGCAGAAAAAATAGCTGACCGGGTCTTAAAGGCCTGGCAAAAAGAAAAAAAGGATGAGAGAAAAATATGAAGCTGCGCCTGGATAAACTTCTTTTAGAGAGAAATTTGGCTGACAGCAGAGAAAAGGCCAGGGCTATGATAATGGCTGGCCAGGTTCTGGTTAATCAAATTAAAGTAGAAAAGGCAGGCAGCCTGGTTGATAGCGAGGCCCAGATTAGTATTACAGGGAAAAAACTGGCTTATGTGAGCAGGGGTGGTCTGAAACTGGAAAAAGCCCTTGAGGAATTTCCTATTGATTTGGATGATAAAGTCCTGGCAGATTTGGGGGCCTCAACAGGAGGATTTACCGATTGTGCCTTGCAGAAAGGCGCTGCTAAAGTTTATGCCATCGATGTTGGCTACGGTCAGCTGGACTGGAAACTTCGTAATGATCCAAGGGTTGTGGTCCTGGAAAGAACCAATGCCCGCAATCTTGAGGAAGATTCCCTCCCAGAAAAAATAGATTTTGTGACCGCTGATCTTGCTTTCATCTCTTTAACTAAAATTTTACCGGCAATTAGAAAAATTTTAAGAAACAAGGGCCAGGCTCTTGTTTTAATAAAGCCTCAATTTGAAGCAGGCAGAGAGAATATAGAGAAAAAAGGTGTGGTAAAGGATCCGCTTGTCCATGAAGAAGTTATAAATAAGGTAATAAGTTTTGCTGAAACGGAGGGCTTTTCAGCCCAGGGCCTTACTTTTTCACCAATAAAAGGGCCAGAAGGCAATATAGAATACCTTCTCTGGCTGACCCTTTCCCCAGCAGTAGGGAAGGCAGATCCAGGCCAGGTAGTTAGAGAGGCTTTTGAGGGAGGTTCCTTTGCTTAAAAGTGATTATTTGATTGTTGGTTTTTTTCTGGGGATTTTTCTTTTCTATTGGGCTTTAAGATTGTCGGACACCTTTAGAAGGAAGAGGACCTGGCACCGAGCTAAGGCAGCTGAAAAGAGAGCCATTGAAATCCTGGAAAGCCAGGGCTACAGAATCATAGAAATCCAGCCCAAAAAAGACATATATTACTATCTGAATGGCCAAGAAAGGAAGGCCTACGTTAAGGCAGATTTTCTGGTTAGAAAATATTTTAGGAAAAGCGTTTGTGAGGTAAAAAGTGGCGACCAAAACAGGGTTACCCAGGCTTTTGTCAGAAGACAAATTTTTGATTACTATTTTGCCTACGGAGTAAAAGAAGTGCTTTTAATTGATATGGAGAGAAAAAAGATTGACAAAATATCATTAAAAAAATAAAAAGGAATACCTTGAAAGGGTGGATGGTTATGAAAACTATTAAAAAACTGACTATTTTACACTCAAATGACTTACATGGTGACTTTCTTGCTGAACAAATGGGAGATCTTAATGTTGGCGGTGTTTCGATGCTTTCTGGCTTTATCAGTAAAGTCAGAGAAGAAGAGGAAAATGTTATCTATGCCATAGCAGGTGATATGTTCAGAGGCTCAATAATTGACTCTGAGTATAAGGGCCTGTCGACTATTGAGATTATGAATATGCTCTCACCAGACATTGTTACTATCGGTAATCATGAAATTGACTATGGTATTGCCCACTTGCTTTTTATTGAAAAATGCGCTCAATTTCCCATCATCAATGCTAACTTATACATAAAGAGCAATGGGACCAGGCTTTTTACTCCTTTTAAAATCATTTCTATGGATGATATGAAAATTCTTTTTATTGGCATCATAACTGAAGAAGTAATGGCAGCTGCTAAGAGTGACGGCCTTATTGGTTCCTTTATAGACACTGCAGAAGCAGCCAGGGAAGTGGGCAAGATTTGCAACACTTACAATGCTATCGATATAGATTTTACAGTTCTTCTTACCCATATTGGTATAGAGGAAGATATTAAACTTGCTGAAATTCTTGACCCTGAGTGGGGGGTGGATTTAATAATTGGCGGACACTCTCACACCTTTATGGACAAGCCTATTGTGGTTAATGATATTGTTATCGCCCAGGCGGGTGAGGGTACAGATAATGTAGGCCGTTTTGATATTAATGTTAATACAGATGATAACTGCATAGATTCCTATAGCTGGCAGTTTATACCTATCAATAAACATACAGCTGAACGTGACGAGCAGCTTGAAGGGGTAGTTAATAAATATAAGGATGAGACTGACCGTAAATACCAGAGAATCATCACCAGGTTAAATAGAAAGCTGACTCACCCTCAGCGTAATATGGAGACCTCCCTGGGCAGTCTCTTTGCTGATATTTATAAGGAAAGCCTTGGCCTTGATATTATGCTCCTGGGTTCGGGCAGCATCAGGGGCCAAAAATTAGGTCCTATTATAGAACATAGAAATCTTTTGGACATCTTCCCATATGATGATCAAATCTATATGTTGAAACTGGACGGCAGCCAGCTTAAGAGGGCTCTTCTGCATATTTTCAGGGAAGAGGCTTTCCAGGGTACCACAGAGTATTACCAGTTTTCCAAAGATTTCCGTCTTCTTTATGACCGGAATGAAAAAGAGATAAAAGAACTGACCTATGAAGGAGTGCCTGTTGCAGACCAGCATCTTTTCCATGTGGGCTTGCAGAAGTATCACTTTATGAATACCCTGGAATTCCTGAATCTTTCCGAAGAAGAGCTCAGTCTTTATCAGAGGCCACGAATTATATCAACATCAGCCTTTGACACGATTATTGAATATCTGTCATCACATCACAGGTTGAATTATAAGTATGCACCAAGAGTAATTATTAAAGGACTGGAGAATGAAAAGAGTGGTAAGTAAATTTGGAATAATCTTAAATACAGCAAAGGACGAGACTATAGCCCTTTCTCGCCTTATTACAGATTATCTGCTTGATAAGGAGAGGGAGGTTTTTAGCCTCTTTAACGAAGGGGAGGCCCTGGAAAAAGCTCACTTGCTTTCAGATTCTAATTTTGTTAGAGAGATAGAATTTTTGGTTGTAGTGGGTGGAGATGGCACCTTTTTAAGGGGAGCCAGAAAGATTTTCCATTCCTCGGTTCCAATTCTTGGTGTCAATATGGGCAAATTGGGCTTTTTGACAGAAATTGAAAAAGATGATGCTTTAAAGGCTCTTGACAGAATAATAGCAGGGGATTATTTTTTAGAAAACCGCATGTTGCTGTCAGCCCAACTGATTAGAGAAAATAAGTTAATAGCTGAATTTACGGCTCTTAATGATTTTGTAATCAATAAAGGAGCCTTTTCCAGACTAATTGGAATATCAATGGAAGTAGACGGAGAGTACTTTAGAGACTATTCTTCTGATGGGGTTATAGTTGCTACTCCAACAGGATCAACAGCCTATTCTTTGTCAGCAGGAGGGCCTATCGTTTTTCCAGATATGGATCTAAGTATAGTGACGCCCATTTGCCCCCATTCTCTGAGTGCCAGGCCCATGGTTATTTCTGCACAGAAGGAAATAGAAATAACTCTTTGTTCTCCAAGGATTAAAGCTATGCTGACCATTGATGGACAAAATGGCTTTGAGCTGGAAAATGAAGATAAGATTATTATTAAGAAGTCTGACAGCGCCTTAAAATTTGTTAAATTATCTAAAGAAGGATTTTTTGGCAGACTGCGGGATAAATTTTAATGAGTATTTTTGCAAATCTAAATTTGCTTGCCAAGGACTTGCTTTCTCAAGTTATCAGGCCCGGAGACACTGTTGTTGATGCTACCTTGGGCAATGGCCACGATGCACTTTTTTTGGCCAGGGCGGTTGGCCCAAAGGGTAAACTGATTGGTTTTGATATCCAAAAAAAAGCAATTGAAGAATCTACCCGAAGGCTAAAAGAAGAAGGAATGGATAATTTTAGCTTTTATGAGGAAGGACACGAAAATTTAGGAAAACATATAAATCAGGCCCGTGCTGTAGTCTTTAACTTTGGTTATTTGCCAGGTTCTTCCAAGGAAATTATTACTAAAAAAGAAAGCAGCCTTCAGGCGGTTAAGGAAGCTCTGGCAATTTTAAGTTCACCAGGGATAATTTCACTCATGTTTTATACAGGACATGAGGGGGGCCAGGAAGAAATGGAGTCCTTGCATTCCTATATCAGCCAGTTGGATAAAAGCGAATTTGATCTTATAGAAGTAAAGCATATCAACAGAAGCTCAAAGGCACCTTTTTTAACCATTATCTACAAAAAAGGGGAGGAATAAAATGAAAACAAACAGGCAAAAAAAGATTTTACAAATAATAGAAAGCCGGCCTATTTCAACTCAAAAAGACTTGGCCCAGGCTCTGATTGATGATGGCCTCCAGGTAACTCAGGCCACTGTTTCCCGCGATATCAAGGAATTGAATCTGATAAAGATTTCTATCGGCGATAATATATACCGTTATGCCGCTCCCCAGGAAGCTGTTGCTGTTTCAGAAAAAAAGTTTGAATTTGTTCTTAAAGAATTTGTTCTTGGTGTTGATTACAGCGAAAATATTGTGGTTGTTAAAACTGCCCCAGCTAATGCCAATGTGGTAGCCTATGCCTTAGATAACTTTATTTGGAAAGAAGTTATTGGCACAGTTGCAGGAGATGATACAATTTTATTGGTAGTTAAACCTAAGGAAGCCGCCCCTCAAATTGTAAAAAGAGTTAGAAAATATATTGAGTAAAGTTTTTGCTGGGGTTTAATAATTAACTGGAGGCCTGATGGTGCTTAAATTATTAAATATTTCAAATTATGCCCTGATAGAAAAATTGGAATTAGAGTTTTCCCATGGGTTAAATATACTTACAGGTGAAACTGGAGCAGGTAAATCTATTATTGTGGGAGCAATTTCTCTTCTAATGGGAGCCAGAAGCCAGGCTGATTTTATCAGGGACAAAGATGAAAAAGCCTGGGTAGAGGCCTGCTTTGATATAGATATAGAATCAGATGAAGAACTTAGCCGGCAACTGAGAGAAGCGGGTATTCCTCTTGATGAAGATTATTTGATTATCAGGCGGGAGATTAGCCCTGCTGGAAAAAGCCTGGCCCGCATCAATGGAGTTTTGGTTCAGGCGGGCTTATTAAAACAAATAAGTTCTCGTTTTTTGAACATATATGGTCAGCATGACTTCCAGGTTTTAAGTGATCCTGCTAACCATCTGGATATATTAGACAAGGCAGGTTACTTAGAAATCTCTCCCCTTTTGGATAAGCTAAAGGGAGCTTATGAAGAACTTAGAGAGCAGGAAAAGAAGGTAAAGAACCTGCAGGAAAAGATAGCCAATGAGAGTCTTAAGAAGGATTATTTAGATTTTCAGCTGGAAGAATTAAAAAAAATAGCCTTGGATGATCCGGCTGAAGATGAGCTTATAGACCAAGAATTAAAAATTCTTGAAAATCAGGAAAAAATTACCGGCCTGGTAGATTCTGCCAGCCAGGAACTATATGGCCAAGGATCAGCTTATGAGAAAGCCGGGAATGCCTTAAGCGCCCTTACTGGACTTACAGATTATCTGACGGGCACAAAAGAACTCAAAGAGAGATTAGAAAATATCTATTATGAGCTGGAAGATTTAGATTTAGAGTTAAAAAACCTTATGCCTGATGGCGATTATAATCCAGTCAGACTGGAATGGCTCAATCAGAGAAAATTTGCCTTGCAGGGTATAAAGAAAAAGTACAATCTTAGCCTGCCAGACTTAATAGAAAAGAAGAGAGAACTTGAGGAAGAAAAAGATCTTTTAGAAAACACAGATCATTATTTGGAGAAAGCAAAAAAAGAAAGGGAAGAAGCTCTGCAAAAATATGAGACAGAGGCCCTTGAGCTTTCTAAAGTAAGGCATGAGGTTGCAAGCTCATTGGAGAAAGACATAAAAAGAGAATTATCCTGGCTGGGTATGCCCAATGTTGATTTTAAAGTTTCCTTTGAAGTAACTGGCCCTGGTCCCATGGGTATGGATAAAACAGAATTTCTTATTTCGGCCAACCTGGGCGAGGAAGCTAAATCAATTGCTAAGATTGCCTCAGGTGGTGAAATGTCAAGAATTATGCTTTCTCTAAAGGTAATCATAAGTTCCGATGGCATTAGCACCATGATTTTTGACGAAGTCGATTCAGGCATTGGTGGGGAGACTATTGTTAAGGTTGGGCAGAAGTTGCTGGAAGTCTCCGAGAAAAAGCAGGTTCTCTGCGTGACCCATTCGCCGCAATTGGCTGCCCTGGCCCATTCACATTACTTTATCAGTAAGTCAGAGAGTAATATGAGAACTGTAACCACGGTTAAAAACTTGGGTCAAGAGGAAAGAGTTGAGGAAATCAGCCGCATGCTTGGAGATAAAAGTCAGGCAGGCCGTCAATTTGCCCGTCAACTGTTGAAGTTTTAAAACAATTATGTTAAGCTATAGTAGCTAAATAAGATAGATTTTTCGCAAAGAGTGGGTTTAGGCCCACTCTTTCCTATTATTTTGGGAGGTGTTTAGATGGCAAGTATAACAGATAGTCTTACAGAGCTGCTTGAACCACAGGTGTCAGATCTTGGCTTTGACTTGGTTGATCTTGAATTTGTTAAAGAGGGATCAGAATGGATCCTCAGACTATATATTGATCATGAAAATGGGATTTTTATTGATGACTGCGTTAAGGTTAGTCAGGCGGTAAGCCAGCTTCTTGATGAAGAAGATCCTATAGAAAGGGAATATCTGCTGGAAGTTTCTTCGCCAGGTATTGAAAGGGTATTAAAAAAGGAAAAAGATTTTATTAAATTTAAAGGCAGTAAAGTATTAGTTAAGCTTTTTTCTAAGTTTGCAGACAGGAAAAAGATCACCGGACTTTTAGGAGATTTTGACCAAGAAACTCTAACTGTTATTACTGAAGAAGAAGAAATAAAAATACCCAGAGAATTGATATCCCGAATCAATACCGTATGGGAAGAATGATTAAGGAGGTTATAGAGAGTGAATCTGGATTTGATAGAAGCAATTAAAGAAATAGAAAAAGAAAAAGGGATTAAGGCAGAAATTATTTATGAGGCTATAAGCGAATCTCTTCTGGCGGGTTACAGAAAAAATGCTGGAAAAAATGCAGCTACAGAAATAGAAGTAAAACTGGATCAAGAGACGGGAGCAATAAGAATAGTTGAAAAAAAGACTGTAGTTGAAGAAGTTACTGATGATAAAGCTGAAATATCCCTGGAGGATGCCAAGGAAATAAGTATTCTTTATCAGTTAGGGGATATTGTTGAGATGGACCAGACCCCTGATGATTATGGCAGAGTGGTTGCCCAGTCAGTTAAGAATACTCTTATTCAAAAGGTGCGTGAAGCTGAAAGAGATATTATCTATGAAGAATACATTAAAAAAGAAGGCGACATAGTTAATGGAACGGTTCAGAGGGTGGACAGCAAAACTGTCTATGTTGATTTAGGAAAGATAGAGGCCATTCTTCTGCCCAGTGAACAAATGGAGGGCGAGAAACTAGAGAGCCATCAAAGAATTAAAGTTTATGTTTTGGAAGTCAGAAAGACCACCAAGGGACCACAAATTTTGGTATCAAGATCTCACCCTGGCCTTTTAAAAAGACTCTTTGAGCTTGAAGTTCCGGAAATCCATGATGGAATTGTAGAAATAAAATCTATAGCCAGAGAGGCGGGCAGCAGGTCTAAAATAGCAGTTTATTCACATGATGAAAACGTTGATCCTGTGGGTGCCTGCGTTGGTCCCAGAGGCAGCAGAGTTCAGTTGATAGTAGATGAGCTCAAAGGCGAAAAAATAGATATTGTAAACTGGAGCGAAGATATAGCAGAGTTTATCAGGAACTCTTTAAGTCCTTCTAAAGTATACGAAGTAACGGTCTATGATGAAGAGAAAAAAGCCAGCGTAGTAGTACCAGATTACCAATTATCACTGGCTATTGGCAAGGAAGGGCAAAACGCCCGTTTGGCAGCCAAACTCACTACCTGGAAGATAGACATTAAGAGCGAAAGCCAGCATAATGAAATGATGGAAAGCTACTACGGCGAAGATTACGAAGAGGAAGAGTTTTATGAAGATGACCAGCAAGAAGAAAACTCCTAAAAGAATGTGCCTTGTCTGCAGAGAAATGCTGGACAAGCAGGATCTTAAAAGAGTGGTCAGGAGTCCAGAGGGGGAAATTGATTTTGACCCCACAGGAAAGAAACCCGGTAAAGGTGCCTATATTTGCAAAAATCCTCTTTGTTTTAAGAAGATGCAAAAGGGTGGTTTTTTAGAAAGAGCCTTAAAAACCAAGATACCTGCGGAAGTATATGAAAAACTGGAGGCAAATCTTATTGATGGAAAATAAGTTTTTAACTCTTTTAGGCTTTGCCAGGAAGGCCAATCAGGTCACATCCGGTGAGGCGGGAGTAAAGGCCTTCTTAAAACAGGATAAAATTCATTTGCTTATATTAGCAGAAGATTTCCCGGAAAAAAGAAAAGAATTTTGGAAAAAGATTGCGGAGAATATGCAAATAGAAATTATAGAAATATGCGACAAAGAAAATCTGGGCAGAGCCATTGGAACTTCTCCCAGAGCCCTGGTAGGAATATTGGACGAAAAAATGGCGGAGTCGCTAAAAAATATAGTAAGTTAGCTTACGGAGGTGAAGGATATTGTCAAAAATCAGAGTGCATGAGATTGCAAAAGAAATAAATATGGCCAGTAAAGATTTGGTAGAAAAACTACAAGAAAAAGGATTTGATGTTAAAAACCATATGAGTACTTTATCAGAAAATGAGGCTGAGAAGGCTAAAGAAGCCCTTCTGCCCAAACCAAAAATGTCCAAAGAGGTAATTAAAGAAACACCTAAAGAGGCAGCTAAAGAAGCCCCCAGAAAACCTCAGGGCAGGACAACTAATTTCAGAGACAGGTCAGACCAGCAAAGACCAGCCCGCCCAGTTCAAACCGGTAACAGGCCGGCTCAGACTCAGGCCTCCGCAGCTGGCGGACAAAGGCCACAGCAAGAGCCCGGACAAAGGCCACAACAACAACATTCTGCTCAAAGACCAGCGACACAGCAAGGTCAAAGACCGGCAATGCAAACGGGTCAGCAGCAGCGCCCACAAACAGGCCAGCGCCCTCCATATACGGGTCCAAGGCCAGGACAATCCGGGCAGCAACAACGCCCACAAAGTGGCCAGCAACAGCGTCCACAAGGCGGTCAACAACAACGTCCGCAAACTGGTGGTCAGCGCCCACCACAAACTTCTTTTGGTCAAAGACCTCAAACTGGGCCAAGACCAGGTCAGCAACAGGCTGGTGGCAAACCAGGATTTAAACAAGACCGAAGACCAATGCCACAAAAGGATCTCAGGGCTGAGCCAGTCGTTGCCGAAAAAGTTGAAAAGGATATTAAATCTAACTATGGCAACAGAAAAAGGGATAAGCTAAAAGACAGCAGACCAAGCGATAAAAAAGAAAAAATGTCTATAGATAAGGTTTTCAGCAAAAAGAGGGGCAGACAACAAGTTAAAGCTGTAAGTAAACCTCTTGCTCCTCCACCAGAGGTAAAAAGGCACGTTGTTATCGAAGAGGATTTGACAGTTCAGGAGCTAGCCTCCCAATTGGGCAGAAAATCCACAGAAATTATTAAAGCCCTGATGAACTTGGGAATCATGGCCACTATAAACCAAAGTTTAGACGAGGACACAATTCAGATTTTGGCTGATGAGTTTGGCGCTACTTTCGAAAAGAAAGAGACCAAAGAAGAGAGACTCTTTGCTGAAATTGAAGATACAGAAGAATCCTTACGCCCAAGGCCTCCTGTAGTTACAATAATGGGTCACGTTGACCACGGTAAAACGTCACTTCTGGATAAAATACGTTCTGCCAATGTTACAACTACTGAAGCTGGTGGAATAACTCAGCATATAGGTGCTTATCAGGTAGAAATTAAAAAACAGAAAATCACCTTCCTGGACACTCCAGGTCACGAAGCTTTTACACAAATGAGAGCCAGAGGTGCCCAAATAACTGATATTTCAATTCTGGTTGTAGCTGCCGACGATGGCGTAATGCCTCAAACTGTTGAAGCAATTCACCACGCCAAGGCTGCCGGAGTACCAATTATTATTGCTATTAACAAAATAGACAAGCCAACAGCCAATCCCGAAAAAATCAAACAAGAACTTACAGAACACGGCTTGGTTGCTGAGGATTGGGGTGGGGATATTATTATGGCCCCAGTGTCTGCTCATACAGGTGAGGGTATTGATAACCTTCTGGAAATGATTCTTCTGGTTGCTGAAGTTGCGGAACTAAAAGCTAATCCAGACAGAAGAGCTTCTGGTGTAGTTATCGAGTCTAAACTTGATAAGGGCAGAGGCAGTGTTGCTACGCTTCTTGTTCAAAAAGGAACTCTTGAAGTTGGTGACTTCCTTGTTGCAGGAACCACTATGGGTAAAGTTAGAGCTATGTTCGACTATGTCGGCAAGAGGCTAAAAAAAGCTGGCCCATCAATGCCGGTTGAAGTTCTTGGCCTTGGCGATATTCCCGAAGCAGGCGATGAATTCCTGGTAGCGGATGATGAAAAACTAGCCAAAGATGTTGTGGAAAGAAAACACAGGGAAAAGCATCTTAGAGATATAGGCAGAGGTAATAAGGTTAATCTTGATGATATCTTTGCCAGAATTAAAGACGGTGAAATTAAGGATCTTAATATTGTTATCAAGGCAGACGTACAAGGTTCAATTGAAGCCATCAGACAATCTTTAGATAACTTAAGCAATGAAGAAGTTAGAGTTAATGTAATTCACGCAGCTGTTGGTGGTATTAAGGAAACCGACGTTATGCTTGCCTCAGCTTCCAATGCTATTATTATCGGCTTTAACGTAAGACCAGATGTCAATGCAAGAAAGGTTGCTGAAAAGGAACAAGTTGATATCAGAATGTACCGTGTTATTTATGACGCCATTGAAGACGTTAAGGCTGCTCTTTCAGGTCTTTTAGCTCCGGAAATCAAGGAAAAAGATTTAGGAACTGCAGAAATAAGAATGATCATCAGAGTTCCCAAGGTTGGAAATATTGCTGGTTCTTACATTACAGAAGGTAAGTTTGTGCGTAATGCCAGAGTCAGAGTTGTCAGAGACAGTGTTATAATCTTTGATGGTGAAATTGATGCCCTTAAGAGATTTAAGGATGATGTAAAAGAAGTCCAAACTGGTTATGAGTGTGGAATTAGCATTAAAAACTATAATGATTTTAAAGAAGGAGATATTCTCGAAGCCTACGAAATGCAGGAGATAAAGAGAGAATTGGAATAATCTTATTATCAGGAGGTAAGAAAAATGACAACTTACAGAAACCAGAGATTGCAGGAAGAAATCAAGAGGGATCTTTCTGATATTATCAGTAAAAAAGTTAAAGAACCCGCTATCAGTGAAAATGTAGTGGTAACTTCCGTTGAGCTTACAAATGATTTAACTTATGCAAAAATCTTTGTTTCACTTGGAGGAAGTTCAGAATTGCTGGAGTCCCTTGAAAAAGCTTCTGGCTTTATAAGAAAAGAATTGGCTCAAAGAATGACTACCAGAATTACTCCAGAATTGATTTTTAAAGAAGACACATCTTTGGAATATGGTGCAAAAATTGAAAAAATTCTTGCTGATTTAAAAAGTGAGTCAAAGGAAGATGAATAAGGTTGCTGGGATCCTAAAAGAAGCGGAAAAAGTTTCTATTATTTCCCATGTGGATCCCGATGGCGATGCCATAGGCTCTCAGCTGGCTTTAGCCAGAGTTCTGGAAAAAGAAGGTAAAGAAGTTGCTTGTTATAATGTAAGCGAAATACCGGAATATCTCTTTTTTCTTGCTGATATAGATAAAATTAAGCCCTATGAAGATCAGGATTTATCAGATCAAATTCTCGTTTTTGTGGATTGTGCTGATAAAAAAAGAACTGGTATGAACCTTAATGGAAATATTTCTATTAACATTGACCACCATGTCAGTAATGACCTTTTTGCCGATTATAATCTTATCGTGACTAAGGCCGCATCAACAGGCGAAATTGTTTACCAGTTAATTAAAGAAATGGGTCTAGAGCCTGATAAAGAAGCTGCAACGGCTCTTTATACCGCAGTTTCAACTGATACAGGTTCCTTTATGTATGCAAATACAAGCGCAGATAGTCACAGAATAGCAGCAGACCTTATTGAAGCGGGTGCGGACACAGCTGCCCTAAGAGAAAACTTTTTTGAAGGTGTTTCTCTCAGGAGATTTCAGCTGACCCGTTATGCTTATCAGGAGGTCAAATTTGATTGCGATAACAAGCTAGCCTGGGTAAAAATTCCCTATAGCCTTATCAGAGATCTTGATGCTAAAGAAGAGGATACTGAGGGTGTAGTAGGCCATTTGCGCAATATAAAAGATGTGGAAGTTGCTCTCCTTTTAAAAGAAAGAGAAGATGGAAAAATTAAAGGAAGTCTGCGGGCAAAAGACTTGGTGGATGTCAGTAAAATTGCCAGATCTTTTGGAGGCGGAGGCCATCGCAGAGCTTCTGGCTTTGAGTTAGAGTATAGCCTGGACCAGGCAGAAGAGAAGCTGATCAAAGTCATAAAAGAGGACTTAAAAAATGTATAATGGTGTTTTGAATATTTACAAACCGAAGGGATTTACCTCCCATGATGTGGTTAGTAAGCTAAGAGGAATCACCGGCATGAAGAAGATAGGACACACAGGCACTTTAGATCCAATGGCTGAAGGTGTCCTTCCTCTATGTCTGGGCAAGGCAACCAGAATTGCCCAATACCTAACAGATGGTGATAAAGAGTACCTGGCAACCATAAAGCTTGGTCAGGAAACTGACAGCCTGGATGCTGAGGGTACTATCATAAAAGAATGTCCGGTTCCAAATCTTAGTGAAGAAAAAATCATAGAGGCTCTTCTAAAATATACTGGAGCGATTAAGCAAAAGGCTCCAATTTATTCAGCTATAAAAAAGGATGGAAAAGCTCTTTATAAATATGCCAGGTCAGGCCAGGAAGTTCAGGCACCTGTAAGAGATATTTTTATTTATAAAAATGACTTTCTCTCTTATGATGCCAAGGAGAAGGTTCTTCAAATAAAAACCCTTTGCAGTAAAGGAACTTACATAAGATCGCTAGCCAGGGATTTAGGGCAGGAGCTGGGTACTTGTGCCCACCTTACTGGACTTTTGCGGACTAAGAGCTCGGCCTTTCTTCTTGAGAACGCAGTTAGTCTGGAAAGACTGGAAGAAGAAGGTCTTTTTAAATATCTGACTTCCATGGAAGAAGCACTTTTAGATTTTCCTTTGCTTGAACTGAACGAGGCAGACAGCCATAGCTTTGCCCTTGGCAGGCAGCTTGTTTTACCAGAAGAACTTGCTAAAATTTATCCTCTTGGCAAAGAGATTAAAGTTTTATCTCTGGATAAGGAATTTATTGGATTGGGGCAAATTGAAAAGGGCCTTTTAAAACCCAAAAAAATTTTTATTGAAAACAAACCCAAGGTGATTTGCCTGGGTAATTTTGATGGTGTTCACAAGGGGCATCAGGAACTGATTAGGAAGACTGTTAAACTGGCAAAAGAAAACAACTATGCTTCTCAGGTGATTTCCTTTTATCCTCACCCCAGGTCTTTTTTCAATGAAAATATACAATATATAAATAGCCTGGCAGAAAAAAACAGGCTGGTCAGCAAGCTGGGAGCAGACAGCCTGGAGCTTTTGTCCTTTAATCAGGAACTTTCCTCACTTTCAGCTGAAGATTTTATTAAAGATATTATTTACAAAAAGCTTAAGACCCGGATTCTTGTGGTTGGTTATGATTTTTTCTTTGGCAAAAATCGTCAGGGCAATCCAGAATTTCTTAAAGAAAAAGCCAGTCAATATGGGATTGAAGTTTATATAATTCCACCAGTAAAAGTTGCTGGTCAGCTGGTAAGCAGCACCTTAATCAAAGAAGAGCTTCAGGCAGGCAGGATCAAAGAAGCCAATGAGCTTTTAGGCTATAATTATCAATTGTCAGCCAGAGTAATTACCGGAAAACAAATTGGCAGGGAGATAGGCTTCCCAACAGCTAATTTAGATTATCATAAAGATAAGCTTTTGCCGGGCAGGGGAGTTTATGCTGTCAAAGTATCTTATAAAAGACAGGAATATTTTGGCCTGGCCAACATCGGCATTAAGCCAACTGTCAAAAAAGATTCTTCTCTTGAAGTGGAGGTCCATCTCTTGAACTTTGAAGGAGATCTTTATGGCCAGACTTTACAGGTAGAGTTTTTGGATAAAATCAGAGATGAAAAGAAATTCTCTTCACTTGAGGAGCTTAAAGAGCAGATTAAGATTGACAGAGGGCAGATAAAAAAATATAATTAATTGTCCCTGTAAATGGGCAACCCTTCACTAAGAAACTAGCAACGCCGGCTTTTTTCCTGGTCTGGGGATAATATATGGAGGTGCTAATAATGGCGTTAGACAAAGAAAAAAAAGCAACGATTATTCAGGAGCATAGAACTCATGAATTTGACACAGGTTCTCCTGAAGTTCAAATTGCTATGTTATCAGATAGGATTAACTATCTGACTGAACATTTAAAAGTACACAAAAAGGACCACCACTCACGTCGTGGTTTATTGAAATTGGTTGGTAAAAGACGTAACCTGCTCAACTATTTGAAGAAAAAAGATTTCGACAGATATCGTGCAATCATTTCAAAATTAGGACTTCGCAGATAGTCAGTTGCAAAGAGCGGTATACACCGCTCTTTTTATTAGGAGGAAATAAAATGAGTCAAAATATTTTAAGAAAAAGCCTAATGGTCGGAAATCGTCAGATGATTTTTGAAACAGGTCGTCTGGCTAAACAAGCCGCAGGTTCAGTTTTAGTAACTTATGGAGAAACAATGGTCAATGCAACTGCAACTGCTTCCAAGGAGCCTAAAGAAGGATTGGATTTTTTCCCTTTAACTTGTGATTACGAGGAACGTCAATATGCAGCTGGTAAAATCCCAGGCGGTTTTATAAAGAGAGAAGGAAGGCCAAGCGAAAAGGCTGTTTTAAACAGTCGCCTTATGGACAGACCAATTCGTCCGCTTTTCCCTGATGGATACAGGAATGACGTTCAGGTAGTTGCTATGGTTCTTTCTGTTGATATGGAAAATGCACCAGAAATGGCTGCTATGAACGGAGCATCTGCAGCACTGCATATCTCCCATATCCCTTTCCAGGAGCCAATTGCCGCAGTAACTATGGGTCTTATTGATGGTCAGTTAATAGTTAACCCAAACAGAGAAGAGTCAGAAAAAACTGATTTACATCTGGTAGTTGCCGGTACAAAAGACGCGGTAATGATGGTAGAAGCTGGAGCCAATGAAGTTCCGGAAGATAAGGTATTAGAAGCAATACTTACAGGACACGAAGAAATTAAAAAAATCGTAGACTTTATTGAAGAGTTTAGAAAAGAAGCCCTGGAACTAGGCCTGGCTAAAGAAAAAGAAGAGCCGAAACTTGCTCTGCCAACTGAAGAACTGGTTGCCAAGGTTAGAGATTTGTCCTACGACAAGCTATATGAAGCTGTTAAAAAACCAGAAAAAATGGAACGTGAAGATGCTATTAAAGCAGTTCGCGATGCTTTGTTTGCTGACCTGGGTGAAGAACATGCCGATGATGAAAAGGCTGTTAAAGAAATCTACGGTTCCATGACTAAAGAAATCGTCAGAAAGCTGATTACTGAAGAAAAAATCAGACCTGATGGCAGAGCTACAAATGAAATCAGACCTATTACTTGTGAAGTAGGGGTTCTTCCCAGACCACACGGTTCAGGACTATTTACCAGAGGACAAACTCAGGTTCTTTCTGTAGTTGCCCTGGGAGCTCTTGGTGAGGAACAAATAATTGACGGTATTGGAACTGAAGAATCAAAAAGATATATTCACCACTACAACTTCCCACCCTTTAGTGTGGGCGAGGCCAGACCAATGCGTTCACCTGGCAGAAGAGAAATCGGTCATGGTGCTTTGGCTGAAAGAGCACTTTTACCTATGATTCCAGATCCAGAAGTATTCCCATATACAATCAGAATCGTTTCAGACTGTTTTGAATCAAATGGATCTACTTCACAGGCCTCAGTTTGTGGATCTACCCTAAGTCTTATGGATGCAGGCGTTCCTATTAAAAAACCAGTTGCCGGTATTGCTATGGGCCTGGTTAAACAAGGGGACAAGTTTGCTATCCTTACAGATATCCAAGGTATGGAAGATGCTCTTGGAGATATGGACTTTAAGGTTGCTGGTACTAAAGATGGTATCACTGCCATTCAAATGGACATAAAGGTAGATGGCTTAAGTAAAGAAATTCTTGAACAAGCATTGAGTCAGGCTCATGAAGGCAGACTCTTTATTCTTGACAAGATGTTGCAGGCAATCCCTGAACCAAGAAAAGATCTTTCACCTTATGCTCCAAGAATTATCACCCTCAAGGTTCATCCTGACAAAGTCAGAGAAATAATTGGACCAGGAGGCAAAATGATTAAAAAGATCATCGAAGCTTCTAATGTTAAAATTGATATTGAAGATGATGGAACAATTTATATCGTTTCACCAGATCAAAACAATTCTGCTATTGCAGTTAAGATGATTGAAGAGCTAACTGAAGAAGTTGAAGTTGGTAAAACATATATGGGTACAGTTAAGCGCCTGATGAACTTTGGTGCCTTCGTTGAAGTTCTTCCAGGCAAGGAAGGTCTTGTACACATTTCCCAACTGGCCAAAGAAAGAGTCAACAAGGTTGAAGATGTGGTTAAAGAAGGAGACCAGCTTGAGGTTAAGGTTATAGAAATAGACAAGCAAGGCAGAGTTAATCTTTCGCACAAGGCTACCTTGCAAGACTAAGGATGGATAGAAATGGACAAGCTTGAACAAATCTTTCAGATGCAGACTTTTTTGGATGAAAAAATAGCCAGGGAAAGAAAACTGGACTTTTCAAAAGAAGAATGGATTCAAAAAGAAGTTTTAGCTATGATTTCTGAATTATCAGAAGTTCTTGATGAAGTAAATTTTAAGTGGTGGAAAAACAAGAAAGAAATTGATGAGGAAAGCCTCAAAGAAGAAATTGTTGATCTCCTTCATTTTTTAATATCCATGTCCCTAAAAGCTGGAATGTCGGCCCAGGAAATGTTTGAAATCTACATGGCTAAGAATGAGGAAAACTTAAAAAGGCAGGAAGGAAAGAGCCAAAAAGAAGGCTACAGGCCTGAAGAAATTTGACTTGATATTCTTCTTGTGCTAGAATCAGGAAAAATTGACAGATAAAAAGATAAATGAATATGAAGACCTCATTCATCTGAGTGGGGTAGAGGTTGCAAAAAATATCAGTATTGTAGTGGAGGCTTTGAGGAGCTGGCGAGTTTACAAGAAAGGATTTTTTGCCGAAGCAATTATTTCCCTCAAGAAATAAACGCTGGGGTTGCATTGAATAAGTGCAGGACTGTCGTCAAGAAATTGACGTTGAGCTACTTTAAGAGATGAGTGTATCTTTAAAAGGAATTTACAGGCCTGGAGGATATTTTAATCTTTCAGGCTTTTTTATAAGTTGGAGGTAAAAAAATGAGTAATATAATTAAAGTTGCTGTACTTGGAGCCAGTGGAAAAATGGGTTTAGAGCTTGTAAGAGCAGTCAGCCAGGCTGAGGGTTTCCTCTTAACCGATGCAATCGACTTGGCAAATGAAGGTCAGGATGTTGGACTTTTAGCTGGAATTGGGGCTAATGGAATCAAAATAAAACCCTTGGACCAATTGGGAAATCCAGACCTTTTGATTGATTTTACCAATGCAGCTGCCTTCAGGGCCAGCATGGAAACTATTCTCAAGAAAAATATCAATGTGGTTAGTGGCTCTACGGGACTTTCAAATGAAGAATTGGCCCATTACGGTAAGCTGGCCAGAGAAAATAATGTTACTCTTTTTTTAGCCCCCAATTTTGCAATTGGTGCAGTTTTAATGATGAAATTTGCTAAAGAAGCAGCTGCATATATGGCTGATATTGAAGTAATAGAGTACCATCATGATCAAAAACTTGACGCACCCTCAGGAACAGCCAAGAAAACTTTAGATGATATGGCCCTGGTAAGAGGCGAAAAAGCCCAGGGTCACCCTCAGGAATTTGAGACCATTGAAGGAGCAAGAGGAGGCAACTACAAAGGCATGAGAGTTCACAGTATCAGATTGCCTGGTTATGTGGCCAGCCAGGAAGTTATTTTTGGCTCCCAGGGGCAGACCTTGACAGTGAGACATGATTCAATCTCCAGGGAATCCTTTATGCCTGGTGTACTTCTTGCTTGCAGGAAAATAAAAGAGCTTGAAAAAGGTCTGGTTTATGGCCTTGAAGAAATATTATAAAAGGAAAATATAAAAAAATGAGGAGGAAGAAGGATGAGAGTAGGAGTAATTGGAGCAACAGGTGCGGTAGGACAGGACATCTTAAAAATTATCGAAGAGAGGAAATTTCCTTTTACAGAATTAGTGCTTTTAGCCAGTGAGCGTTCAGCAGGCCAGGAAATAGATTTTATGGGAAAAACCTATATAGTTCAAGAAACCACAGAAGATTCTTTTGAGAATCTGGACCTGGCTTTTTTTGCCGGCGGACCAGCCAGCAGAGCTTTTGGAAGGTTAGCACAAAGTAAAGGAGTAGTGGTTATTGATAACTCATCAACCTTTAGAATGGATGATGATGTTCCTCTGATTGTTCCTGAGGTAAATCCAGAGGCACTGGACAATCATAAGGGACTTATTGCCAACCCCAACTGCTCAACAATTATTATGGCCGGAGCCCTTTATCCCCTTCATAAATATGCCAAAATCAAAAGAATAATTGTCTCCACCTATCAGGCTGTTTCCGGCGCTGGGAAAGAAGGTCTGGAAGAGCTGGAAATGCAGGTCAAACAGGTTCTTAATAATGAGGAAACCAAGCCTGAAGTATTTGCCAAACAAATTGCCTTTAACCTGGTACCCAGGATTGATGTTTGGGTTGATGAGGATTACACCAAAGAAGAAATGAAAATGGTTGATGAAACCCAAAAGATTTTTGGCCAGCCTGATCTTGCTATTACAGCAACAACTGTCAGGGTGCCAGTGTACAGAAGCCACTCTGAATCAATTTACATTGAAACTGAGAGAGATATCAATGCAGATAAGGCCAGAGAAATCCTTGCTCAAGCTCCGGGAGTTATCTTGCAAGATGATCCAGAGAATGAAGTTTACCCAACACCACTTGAAACATCGGAAAAAGATGAAATTTTTGTAGGCAGAATCCGTAATGACCTTTACACAAAAAATGCTCTCAATCTTTGGGTTGTTTCTGATCAGATTAAAAAAGGAGCAGCTCTTAACTCAGTCCAAATTGCTGAAGAAATGATAAGAAGAAATCTTATTTAGGAGGGAATAAAATGGAATACGGCAGACTATATACAGCCATGATAACCCCTATGAATGATGATGAAAGTGTAAATTATCATGAAGCAGGGAAATTGGCCCAATATCTTATTGAAAATGGTTCAGACGGAGTAGTTATTTCTGGCACTACAGGAGAAGCTCCCCTTATGACTTACAAAGAAAAAATTGAGCTTTTCAAGACGGTAAAAGAGGCAGTTGGTAATAGAGGCCATGTTATTGCAGGTACAGGTGGTAATGAAACCATAGAGGCTGTCGAGCTGACCAGAGAAGCTCAGGAAATAGGTTGCGATGGTGCTATGCTTGTTGTGCCGTATTACAATAAACCACCCCAGGATCTTATTTACAAGCACTTTAAAATGGTCGCCGAAAAAAGTCCTAAAATTCCAATTATGCTTTATAATATTCCGGGCCGTACCGCAGTAAATATGGAGGCAAAGACCACTGCAAGGTTGGCTGCTGAATTCCCTAATATTGATGCCATCAAGGAAGCATCTGGTTGCATAGATCAGGTTATGGAAATCAGAAAGCTCACAGGAAATAAAATAAAAATTTTCAGCGGTGATGATTCCTTTGTATTGCCAATGCTATCAGTGGGTGGACATGGTTTAGTTAGCGTTGCATCTCACGTTGCCGGTAATGAATTAAAAGAGATGATCGAAGCCTTTATGAGAGGAGATTTTGCTGAGGCAATTAAAATAAATGACAGTATCTATTCTCTTTATAAATCGATGTTCCTAACAACTAATCCGATTCCGGTAAAAACAGCATTAAATCTTATGGGACATGCGACTGGACCTATGAGAATGCCAATGGAATTGGCAAGTGGAAGTGTTTTGGAAGAGCTTAAAAAGACTCTAAAAGAGTATGGAAGGATTTTATAAAAAAAATATAAAAAGTTGAGCAAATATTCTGAATATTCTGTTGACTTTTTAAAATTGCCATGCTATTATATAGATACTCTCAGAGTAACTAAAAAAACCAAGTGCAGTTTGTAAGAAGAACAAGTAGTTTGAAAGATTTTTAGAATTTGCAAGTTTGGAAAGAAAAAGGAAAGTCTGTAAAGAAAGATTTTCAAAGAAGATTTTCAAGAAAAAGTACAAAGTTTCAAAGAAAAAAAGTAAAGTAAAATGAAAGTTAAGAAACAGATTGTCAAGTAAGGTAAAAAACTTGGTCGGAAAAGTTACTAGAGCCGAAAGTTAAGAGAAACTAGGGCTGTGAGAGACAACTTTATAGGAGGTACTGTTATTTGCAGTACAATTGTCAGGGAAGAGGATGAGTTAATCTCAAGTAATCAATTGAGAAAGAACTACATCCTCTTCCCCCTTTTATGGCTTTTTATGATATAATTAGGTAAGTAGAATGGAATAGTTAAGGGGATGCTAATATTGACTTTATTAAAAGACCTTAATCCGAGACAGAAGGAGGCTGTTCAACATGTTGAAGGGCCTTTATTAATTTTAGCTGGCGCGGGTTCAGGAAAAACAAGGGTTATAATTCATAGGATAGCTTATTTAATTTTTGAAAAAAAGGTTGATCCCTACAACATCCTTGCCATTACATTTACCAATAAGGCTGCCTCAGAAATGAAAAAGAGATTGCATGATTTGATTGCAGACAAGGCCGACAGGGTTTGGACCAGTACCTTCCACTCCATGTGCGTGAGGATTTTAAGACAAGATATAGACAATCTTGGCTACAGCAGTGATTTTGTAATCTATGACAGTCAGGATCAGCTAACAGTAATCAGAAATATTCTTAAGGAAAGAAATTTAGAGGAAAAGAAATATCCTCCTAAAACTATTGCTGACAGAATATCAAAATTTAAAAACAAGCTGATTGCTCCTGATAAAACAGGTAAATATATTGAAGAATATCTGGATGAAATAGCAGCTGAAATTTATGTAGATTATCAGAAAAAACTCGAGGAATATAATGCTCTTGATTTTGATGATCTTATCATGCTTACAGTAAGGCTCTTTAAGGAACATCCTGATGTCCTAAAAAAATATCAAAAAAGATTCCAATATATTTTAGTAGACGAATATCAAGACACCAACAAGGCTCAATATGAACTTGTAAAACTTTTGGCTTCCGCAAGTCGCAACATAGCTGTGGTTGGAGATGATGACCAATCCATTTATCAGTGGCGCGGTGCTGATATTAATAATATTTTGGACTTTGAAAAAGACTATGACGAAACTAAGGTTATAAAGCTTGAACAGAACTATCGTTCAACATCAACCATAATTTCAGCAGCCAATGCTGTCGTTTCTAAAAATACCAAAAGGAAAGATAAGACTCTTGTAACTGATAAAGGTGAGGGGGATAAAATTTATTATTACCCTGCTTATGATGAAATAGAAGAGGCCAGCTTTATTTCTAATAAAATAGAATTAATTAAAGAAAGGGAAAATAAGAAGAATCGCGATTTTGCTGTTCTTTGCCGGACTACTGCCCAGTTTCGTCCTATAGAAGAAGGTTTTATCCGCAAAGGTATTCCTTATAGCATTTTTGGCGGGCAGAAATTTTATGAAAGAAAAGAAATTAAGGACACCCTGGCCTATTTGAGACTTTTGATCAATCCGGGTGATGAGGTTTCCTTAAAAAGAGTAATCAACAGCCCTAAAAGAGGTATTGGCGAAGGTAGCTGGGAAAAATTAAGCAGCTATGCAAACTCCGCCTCAAGTACAGTTTATGAGGCTATGGACTATACAGATGAAGCTGAAATTAGCAAAAGAACTTCTGAAGCCATTAAAAATTTCAAAAAAATGGTCGATAATTTCAAGGAGCGCGTAGACCAACTAAGCGTAACTGAACTTACCGAGGCTGTTCTTACAGAAACAGGCTATTGGGATGATTTACAAACAGAAAAGACTATTGAAGCAGAGAGCCGCCTGGAAAACCTTAAAGAGTTTTTGTCGGTAACAAGTAATTACGATCAAAATGTTGAAGAAGGTTCTTTGGCAGGATTCTTGTCAGACATTGCTTTGGTCAGTGATACAGACAACTACGAAGAAGCTGATGATACTGTAGTTATGATGACCATCCACTCAGCCAAGGGTCTTGAATTTCCCAATGTTTTTTTAACAGGACTTGAGGAAAATATTTTCCCTCATGCAAAAAGCCTCAACTCTCAGGATGATGAGCAGATAGAAGAAGAACGCCGTCTTTGCTATGTTGCTGTGACCCGTGCTGAAGAGAGACTTTTTATAACTCGTGCCTACAAAAGAAAGATGTTTGGCCGCGACACCTATAATCAGCAGTCTCGCTTTATTTCGGAATTACCACAAGAACTGATTCATAACGATGAGTCTAAAGAGAAACAGGTCAACATGAGTCAGGACACAGTGCCTAAGATTGCCCCCATTGGTAAAGATAGTGATTTCCTCAATGTAGGAGACCAAATTCAACATAAAAAATGGGGAGTAGGAGCCATTGTTGCCCTTCATGGTGATGGTGACGATGCAGAAATAAGCGTTGCCTTCCCTAATTTGGGTATAAAAAAATTGATTGCAAAATATGCGCCCATTGTAAAGATTAAATAACGGAGGCTGGGGCACTTGCTAAAGAATGAAGCCAAACTTAGAATAGAAAAACTTAGAGAAGAATTAGAATACCACAATAAAAAATATTATCTTGAAGATGCCCCGGAGATTTCAGATTTCGAATTTGACCAGCTTATGGGTCAGCTGATAGATTTAGAAAAACAATATCCAGAATTCTTGACAGAGGATTCTCCTTCCATGCGTGTTGGGGGAGAACCTCTTTCTAAATTTACGCAAGTAAGCCATTATAGTCAGCTTTTAAGCCTTTCCAATGCTTTTAACGAAGCTGACTTGAGACAGTTTTTTCAAAGAATTGCCAACCAGTTAACGGATAAAGAGATTGAATTTTCTGTCGAACCAAAAATAGATGGCTTAACCATTGTTCTAGACTACCAAAACACCTATTTGAAGACTGCTGCTACCAGAGGTGACGGTCTTATTGGTGAAGATGTTACATATAATGTAAAAACAATTAAAAATATCCCCCTAAAAATAGACTTTCCTGGCAGATTTATTGTCAGGGGCGAAGCCTACATCCCCAAAAAATCTTTTGAAAAAATTAATCTTCAACGTTTAGAAAACAATGAAGATCTTTTCGCTAATCCCCGCAATGCTGCTGCAGGTTCTCTTAGACAATTAGACCCTAAAGTAGCTGCCAAGAGAGACTTAAGGATTATCCTTTATGAACTTATTTATTCTGAAGATAGAAGAAGTGACAACCATAAGGATGAACTTGAGCTTTTAAAAAAAGAGGGTTTTAAAGTAGTTCAACCATTTTATGCAAATGATCCGGAAGAAATAATTAAATATTGTTTAAATTTTAATGATAAAAGAAATGACTATGAATTTGAAATAGATGGGTTAGTTATAAAAATTCTGAATAAGGATATCCAGGCTGAACTGGGGGCTACTGCCCGTAATCCAAGGTGGGCTACTGCTTTTAAGTTCCCTCCTGAACAAGTTGAAACCAAGGTTGTGGACATAGAATGGACTGTTGGCCGAACAGGGGCTATTACTCCTACAGCCATCTTAGAACCTGTCCTGGTTTCTGGCAGCAGGGTTGGAAGAGCCACGCTTCACAATGAAGACTATATAAATGAAAAAGATATCAGGATTGGCGACAGGGTCATCATTGAAAAAGCAGGTGAGATTATTCCAGCTGTTGTCAGAGTCCTTTTGGATAAGAGAGAGGAAGATTTACCTCTAACTTTGCCTCCACCTTTCTGCCCGGTGTGTTCCAGTAAAACAATTCGTCTTGCTGGTGAGGCGGCCCTGCGTTGCAGTAACAGCCTTTCTTGTCCGGCCCAAATTAAAAGATCTTTGGAGCATTTCGCTTCTAAGGCTGGAATGGATATAAGTGGCTTGGGCAGACAACTGGTTTTTCAGCTTTATGATGAGGGTCTTGTAAAAAATATTGCCGATTTTTACAAACTGGACAGGGAGAAGCTAGAGGGTTTGGAAAGGATGGGCCAAAAATCAGCCTCCAATCTTCTTGCAGCTTTGGAAGAAAGCAAAAAAGCTTCTTTGGCTCAGTTGATAGCAGCCTTGGGAATCCCACTGGTTGGTCAGAAAGCAGCCCAACTTTTGGCAGAAAATTTTCTCTCCCTGGATGCTCTTGCCGATGCTCAAATGGAAGAGCTCATGCAAATAGACGAAATTGGAGAAAAAATGTCGGAAAGCATTTATGATTTCTTTAGAGAAGAGCATAATAAAAAAATAATAGAAGAGCTTAAAAATCTGGGCCTGAATATGCAGGGCCAGAAAAAAGAGATTAAGGAATCCTGGCTGACCCATAAGAATTTTGTTGTAACAGGTACTTTAGAGAAGTTCAACAGGAGCCAAATCAAGGAACTGATTGAAAAGATGGGTGGCAGGGTTACTGGCAGCGTAAGCAAAAAAACAGACTTTTTGCTATATGGTCAGGAAGCCGGGTCTAAAAAAGATAAGGCTCAGGAATTAGAAATCAAAATGCTGGATGAAGATGAATTTTTAGAATTAATGAAAGATTATATATAAAAGAGGAAGGTGCCTTATGAATTTAAATGAAGATAAAGTAAAATTGCTTGCAAACTCCTTAAGGATTGGGATTTCCGATCAGGAAGCCAGCTTGCAAAGCAAAAAACTCAATGAAATTCTTGACTACGTCCAGTTGCTGGATGAAATAAAAGACCTGGAGAAAAAAGAACTGATTTATGTGCATGAAAATATCAATATTTTCCGCAAAGATGAGCCTGGTGGAAGTTTAAGTAATGAGATTGCTCTTAAAAATGCACCAGAAGAAGTTCAAGGAATGTTCAGGGTTCCAAAGATAGTCTAAGAGAGGGGATAGAAAATGTCATATTCACAATATAAGGTTCATGAATTAGTAGAGTTACTTAATAAAAAAGAAGTATCTGCCAGAGAAGCGGCTGAAGATGCTTTTAAACTGATAGAAGAAAAAGACGGAGAAATAGGAGCCTTCTTAGCTCTTAATAAAGAGGCAGCCTTAGAAAAGGCCAATCAGGTGGACAAGAAAAGAGCAGCCAATGAAAAAGTTGGCCTCTTAGCCGGTGTGCCCATGGCTCTTAAAGACAATATATCCACCAAAGATTTGCTGACTACAGCAGGATCCAAAATGCTCTATAACTACCTTCCGCCCTATAACGCCAGAGTTGTAGATATGCTGGACCAGGAAGATGCTCTTCTTTTGGGTAAGCTTAATATGGATGAATTTGCCATGGGCTCTTCCAATGAAACATCAGCCTACAAGTTGACTAAAAATCCTCTGGATTTAAGCAGAGTTCCAGGTGGTTCCTCAGGTGGGCCAGCAGCAGCTGTAGCTTCTGGTCAAGCTTTTTTCAGTCTGGGTTCTGATACTGGCGGATCAATCAGACAACCAGCAGCTTTTTGCGGTTTAGTTGGATTAAAACCAAGTTATGGCTCTGTTTCCAGAAGAGGCCTTATAGCTATGGCACCATCCATGGACCAAATAGGGCCCTTGACCAAGGATGTCAGGGATTCAGCTTTAGTTTACTCAGCTATTGCGGGTTACGACAAAGAAGAATCGACATCAGCAAAAAGAGATTACCCTGATTTTACCCAGGCTTTGACTTCTGGTGTAAAAGGAATGAAGATTGGACTCCCCAAAGAATTTTTTGACTTAAATCTCACAGATGATGTCAAAAAAAGCTGGGAAAAGGCGGCCAAAGAACTTACAGATATGGGAGCAATCGTTGAGGAATGTTCCCTGCCAAATAGCAAATATGCAGCTGCAGCTTATTATATTATTTCAGCAGCTGAGGCCAGCTCAGATTTAGCCCGCTATGACGGTGTTCGCTATGGATTAAGATCAGAAAAAGCTGACAGTCTTTTAGAAATGTTTCTTAATACCAGAGAGGAAGGTTTTGGCTCCAATGTTAAGACCAAACTTCTTTTGGGCGCTTATGCACTCAGTGCAGATAATTATGAAAAATACTATATGCAAGCCCTAAGGGCCAGAAGAATGGTGAAAGAGGATTTCGATGGTGTTTTTGCAAACTTTGACCTGCTCCTAACTCCAACCAGTCCAGACGTAGCCTTCAAATTTGGTCAGGTAAAAGATGCAGTTAGCATGCAGTTGCAAGATATCTGCACCATTCCGGCCAACTTAGCCGGCCTGCCAGCCCTATCCTTACCTTGGGGTAAGTCAGATGGTATGCCAGTTGGCCTGCAGCTTATGGGACCTCTTTTCTCAGAAGAGAAAATTTTTGCGGCTGCCTATGAGTTAGAAGGAAGAAATGGGGGGAGAGCAGAATGAAATATGAAGTAGTAATCGGACTGGAAGTCCATATTGAGTTAAAAACAAAGACAAAGATTTTCTGCAACTGCCCTAATGAGTTTGGTGCAGCACCCAATACCAATGTTTGTCCAGGTTGTTTGGGCCTGCCTGGTTCTTTGCCTCTTTTAAATGAAAAGGTAGTTGAATATGCCGTAAAGGCAGGTTTAGCCCTTAATTGTGATATTGCAGAATACAGTAAGTTCGACAGGAAAAACTACTATTATGCTGATAATAGCAAGGCCTACCAGATTTCCCAGTTCTACTATCCCATTTGTAATAAAGGCTGGATGGATATAGAAGTTGAGGGAGAGCATAAAAGGATTGGCATCACCAGAATCCACCTGGAAGAAGATGCCGGTAAGCTGGTTCATGAAGGAGATACCATCTCTGAATCAGATTCATCTCTTGTTGACTATAACAGGGCAGGAGTTCCTTTGATCGAGATAGTTTCTGAGCCGGATATGAGGTCATCAGAAGAGGCCAAAGTATTCTTAGAAAAACTTAAAGCCTATATAGAATATACAGGAGTATCTGACGTAAAGATGGAAGAAGGTTCCCTCCGTTGTGATGCTAACGTTTCTATCCGTCCCTTTGGACAAAAAGAATTTGGCGTTCGTTCAGAAGTTAAAAACCTAAACTCCTTTAGGGCAGTACAAAGGGCAATTGAACATGAAGTTGAAAGACATATAGAAGTTATTGAAGATGGTGGACAGATTTTTCAGGAAACAAGAACCTGGGATGATGCACAGGGAATTACCCTGCCCATGAGAGGCAAGGAAGAGGCTAATGACTACCGCTATTTTCCAGATCCAGACTTGGTGCCAATAATCATTAGTCAAGAGTACATTGAAGAAATCAGGCAAAATATGCCAGAACTTCCTGATGTAAAAAAACAGAGACTGATAGAAGAATTAGGCCTGCCAGAATATGATGCCTCAGTTATCACAGCTTCAAAGGCTATGGCAGTCTTTTTTGACCAGACTTTGGCACTTTACTCTGATGCTAAAAAACTCAGCAACTGGCTCATGGTTGAATATGGCCGTCTTTTAAATGCTGCCCAGCTAGAAATTGGGCAAACTCCAATCCAGCCAAAACAATTGGCTGAACTCTTACAGCTGGTTGATGATGGAAAAATAAGCGGAAAAATTGCCAAGACTGTTTTTGAAGAAATGTTTGAAAATGGCAAAGACCCTGCTCAGATTGTTGAAGAAAAAGGCCTGGTTCAGATTTCTGACGAAGGTGAATTAGGACAAATTATCGACAGAGTTCTGGCTGCAAACCCAAAATCTGTTGAAGATTATAAGTCTGGCAACAAGAGAGCCATAGGATTTTTAGTAGGCCAGATGATGAAGGAAACCGGCGGTCAGGCTAACCCTGGCCTGGTTAACAAGATGCTTGCTGATAAATTAAAAGACTAAAAGACTAAGTATAAGTTAAAGGATAAGTTATGCCATGGACAGGTTCAAAATTATCTTATCAGTATTTTTAATATTTTTAGTGACCTTTCTTCTTTCCTTTTTTGCCTTGGAATTTGCCAAGCAAAAGGGGAAAGACGATTTCTTTCGTCATGCCAATCCCTATGATCTGGTAATTAAAAATGCCAGAATCATAGATGGCACTGGCGGAGGGGTTGTGGAAGCCCACATCGGGATTTCTGATGGGATTATTAAAACAGTCAGTAAAAACATCAGACGGGGTAATGCCGATATTTTTGATGCCACTGGCTATACTCTTATGCCCAAAATGACAGAGTTGCCGGAAGAAGTGTCCTGGATAAGCAGAGATTTGCCAGGAGCTATGAGCCGCTTTCCCTATTACCGTATATTCTTTAAGGCCAGTGAAGATAAGCTTTTGGCAGGCCGTAGCCTGGAGGCAGTTTTAAGAGAAGGGATATACAAGGAAGAAGATTTATTGGAAAAATTTTCCTGGATTGTGCTTATTGCTCCAGATGAAGAAGAGCTGGAAACAGACACTATTAACAAGGCTCTCTATAAAATTACTGGCTGGCGTAGTGATGCTCTGGGCCTTGAAGATGTGGGAAAAATACTCCCAGGATATAAAATGGAAGGAATTTTTTACCGGACAAACCAAATTGACAGAGCTGAGATGCTTGATAGCCTAAATAATGAAATCCAGCCAAAAGGTCAATTTACTATAAGTGGCAGTCTTATAAAGGAGAATCAACTCCCATGAAAAATACAGAGATAGTAAGAATTACAGCTTATTCACATGAGGGCAAGGGAATTGCCCGCTTGGATAAGCTGGTTCTTTTTATAGAGGGAGCTCTCAAGGGAGAGCTGGTAGAAGTTGAAATTACTGAGAAAAAGAAAAACTATGCCCTGGCAAAAATTGTGGAAATCATAGAAGAGTCCCCAGAGAGAGTGGCAGCAGACACAGAGCAGACAGGTGGTTGCAATCTGGCTCACGCTAGCTATAAGCACCAACTGGAGATTAAGGAAGAAATAATTAACAATGCTTTAAGAAAATTGCCGGGGATTGACCAGGCCCTCAGGGAAGATATTTTGCCGGCAGACTTAGCAGAAAAATATCGTAATAAGGGTCGCTTTCGTATGAATTTTGCAATGGATGGGAGTCTTTCTTTTGGATTTTACGAAGAAGGCAGCCATGTTTTTAGGAATTCGAAAGAAAGCATTCTCTACTCCGACCAGGTCAATCAGCTCCTAAAAGATTTGGCAGAAATTATTGGTCAGGAAGAGAAGAGGCAGGCTGGGCTTTTTGGGAATCTGGAAAACTTAATGATTAGAGAGAGCGGAAAAAGTGGCCAGATGATGCTAGTTTTTTATGGTAAAGAACTTGCAGGTTCTCATTTAAAAGAAAGGCTTAAAGAAATAGTTATTAGTAATTTCCCACAAGTAAGTGCCCTGTATCTTAATGAATACAACTTACTGGAAGGAGCAAAAGGCAAACAAAGTGATAGTGGTTTCTTAGAAGATTCTATCGGCCACTTGAATTTTAGAATCTGGCCAGAAACTTTTTTTCAAGTACATAAGAGTCAGACCTTGAAATTATATGAAAAAGTTGCTGATTATTTAGAGATAGAATCTGGAGCAGCTCAAGCAAACCTGATTATTGATGCTTACGGAGGCATCGGCACCATCGGCAGCTTTATTGCCCAGGGGGCCAGGAAGGTTATTTCTATCGATCAATATGAAGGAGCAAAAAAAGAAGGACAACTAGCTGCAAGATTAAACGGGATAGATAACATAGAGTTTATAGTAGGAAAGGTAGAAGAAATCCTGCCAGAACTAGCAGAGAAAAAACACATGGAAAGTGCCCCAGATGTAATAATTTTGGACCCCCCAAGAGCGGGATGTAAGAGGGAAGTTTTAGAAGCTGCTAGTAAAATGAAAGTCCCTACAATTCTTTATGTATCCTGCAATCCTGGTAGTTTGGGTCGAGACCTGAAAATTTTAACAGAAGAAGGATACAAGATCGAAAAAGTGGTTGGAGTGGATATGTTCCCCCAGACCAGTCACGTTGAGACGTGCGTACTTTTGTCCCACAAAAATTCGTAAACATCTCCACCGT
>CAZUPR010000009.1:26304-39871 GCA_964622305.1 uncultured Eubacteriales bacterium | reverse complement strand
CTTTTTCCCGATCTGCCTTTAAATTATCGTTTTGAATCAAGGACCAAAGGAATGTTTCATGTAAAGGCTCCTCAGTATTTGATTATCAGCGGAAAGGGTAAGGAAGGGCAAGAGGAGAATGCGGGCTTTATTGGTCAGCAGCTTATGTTATGGCTGAATGCTCGTGGATTAGGTGGTGTATGGCTTGGTGGCTCAAAGGATGCAAGCGAAAATCGCAAGTCTTCTGATATTATTGTAATCGCCTTTGGTAAGACCCAGGGGTCACCCAACCGCCAGCTGTCGGAATTCAAGCGTAAGGATATTTCTCAAATAACAAACGATATAGAGGATAAGGGAATAAAGGCAATTCACTTAGCACCATCAGGAATGAATTTACAGCCCTGGTATTTTGAGAAAAAGGCAGACAAACTGCTGGCTTATCGTCAAATATTAAAGCCGCCCATGTCTCTCGTGTATAAACTTACAAAAGTAGATATGGGGATAGCTCTCTGTCACTATGCTCTGGCCTCCAGACACTATGGGGCAGATTTCCATTTTCAGCTGGGAGGCAGTGCTCCCCAAAAAAGTGGTTATGAGTTTTTTGGATATGCAAATATTATAGATTAGAGGAGGAAGTATGATATGAAAGGGAATAAACTCTTCTTATTTTTTCTAATTATTGCAACACTTTTGTTTGCCGCTTGTGCAAAAACACCAGTGGAAAAAGTAGCAGAGCCCCCTCAGAAAACTGAGGAAGCTCGCCTTAGTATTAATCTTGCTACAGGTGAACTTTTAAGCACATATGATTCATTGGCCGAGTTTATTGAATTTGACGATGAGGGCTATCAAAGGATTCTTATTACAAGCAATGTAGCGGTTAAAGATTTTAAATTTATAGAAGTTGGTTTTGAAGAAAGGGACTCCAGCATCGTCTTCCTTGAAAACGAAGTTTTGTATTCACTGGAGGAATTGACACCTCAGGAACCCTTCCTTGTGACCTGGATGGAATGGGGAAGTATCCCCCACAGAGGGATATCTTTCACCGATGAAACTGGCAAGACAAGGTACTTTTATATAGGAATGAGCGGTGAGGATGGCTCACTCTTCTTAACCGAATTCATGTAAACAGTCACTGCTTGGCTCTTCTAAAGCCAGCTGCCTGAGCATCTTCTTCATTTGCAAACCAGATTACATTGTGATCGGCAACCTTATCATAATCCCGTCCGTCTGGCATATGATAAATCATGCTTCTTTGGTTTCCTTTTATGAGCTTTTCACTCTGTCCGGCCGCTACTTCTGGAGGAGCCTCGGCTACTTTGACCTCTTCAGCCCAAAGGCCAAGTTTGTTTGTCCTGGCTCTCTCCTGCTCTTTTACAAAATCTGCAGAGTATTTAATGTCTGGTGGATATGTAGAAACTACAGCCATGCCGGATTCAATCAAGCTGCGATTAAAGAGATTTCCATCAAGCCAGACATAGGCAAGAAGGCGGCCGTAAGCATCCCTGTCGGAAACATCAAACTCTAAATCGACTTCTTTATTTTACAGGGCTTGTCTGGTAAATTCGCTTGAAACCTTACCAAAGGGAACATTTTTTTCAGGATCAGGATGCACACTTTCTGGTGCATCTATGCCTATGAGTCTTACACTTTCAGCCTTCCCCTTATATTTAATCTCGATAGTATCCCCATCAATAACCCTTGTAACCCGATATTTACCGATATCAACGGACCTGCTTGATTCATCCCATCTTACGTTTTCGCCAAAAGCCTTAGCAATAAAAGAAACAGGGACCATGGTCCTTCCGTCTACTATTTGAGCCGGCACATCCATTGGAGTCACATTGCTATTAACAAGAGCTTGGGTGTTCCCTATTTGAAGTAAAATATTGTCGCTTCCTCTAGTGATAGAAACCGTCCGGCTTTCCCCATCCCAATGGCTACTGGCATTCAAAGATTTTCCAATTGCAGCAATAGGAAGCATGGTTCTTCCTTCAATAATTTGCGCCGGGACATCCATAGGAACTTTTTCTCCGCCAACAAAAATATCAATAGCAAAAGCTGGAAGAAGAAAAATAAAAAGCAAAAAGACTATAGTCATGGTTTTTTTCAAAACAATCACTCCCTTGTCATAATCTTACCTCAATAATGAGATTGCCACAATTAGAGCATTTAAATAACTGTTGACAATTTTCTTCAGGCATGATAACTTATTGAAAATTAATATTTAAACCGTTGATGCGGAGATAACGGTGATCATGTTCTTACAGAGAGCCCGTGGTGCTGAGAGTCGGGTAGAAAACAAGTCATCAAATGGACCGCTGAGGGCGCAGTCAAAAGCGAAAGCTGAGTATTCTGCGACGTGTAGGTATACGTTAGTTACCGGGGATATGATGGTATCCCGCTAAGCGCACGGTTGCGATATACCGTGAATCAGGGTGGCACCGCGAGTTTATAGCTCGTCCTTGACATATTTTTTGTCAGGGACGGGCTTTTTTTTGTCTCTGATCAAAGAAAAATAATCTTAAAAAGGATGTGATCAGATGATTTTTAGACCAGCTTTAGACCAGGCAAAAGAAATTGCCCAAGGGGGAGACTACAAAATTCTTCCTTTAACCTGTGAGATTTACTCAGACAAAATTACCCCAATTGAACTTTTACACAGATTAAAAAAAATCAGCAAAAAAACCTTTATGCTCGAATCTGTTGAGGATGGGCAGAAATGGAGCAGGCACACCTTTCTTGGCTTTGACCCACGTCTGGAGCTAAGTTGCACAGATGAAACTGTAATCGTCCGCACACCATCCTCTGTCAGATATGACATCGGTAACCCTAATACATTTATTAGAAAAATTCTGGAGGAAAATCACAGCCCTCATTTTGATTATCTGCCTCCCTTTACTGGCGGCCTGGTTGGATACTTCTCTTACGACTACTTAAAATATGCTGAATCATCCATAGTTCTCAAGGCTAAAAATCCTGAAGACTTTAAAGACCTTAATCTTATGCTTTTTGACAAGCTTATTGTTTTCGATAACCTTGCTCAGAAAATAATCTTAATTGTGAATATAAGCTGTCAGGATTTGCCGGCAGACTATGAAAGAGGCAAGCTTGAACTGGAGAAACTTAAAAGACTAATTCAAGAAGATGAGCCTGCCAGCCAGTTTCAGGGAAGGATGACCTCTGGCTTCCGCAGTCTTTATGATAAGGAAAAATTTTGTCAGATGGTGGATGAGGCCAAGGAATATATAAGCAGGGGAGAACTTGGACAAGTTGTTCTTTCAAACCAGCTTGAGGCCGATTTTGAGGGCAGCCTTCTGGATACTTACAGGGCACTTCGAAGCTTAAACCCATCGCCCTACATGTTCTATTTTTCAAGCCCCGATTTGGAGATTGCCGGATCATCACCTGAGACCCTAATTAAGCTGGAAGAAGGCCAGCTATATACCTACCCACTTGCCGGAACCAGACCCCGGGGGCAAACTCCCGAAGAGGATAAACTTTTGGAGGCAGAGCTTCTGGCTGATCAAAAGGAATGTTCAGAGCATAAGATGCTGGTTGATTTGGGCATGCAGGACATGGAAAAAATAAGCCAGGAGGCCAGCCTAAAGGTTGAAAAATATATGAATATATTAAGATTTTCTCACGTCATGCACATTGGCTCGGCCCTCAGTGGAAAAATAAAAAAAGATTTGGATGCGCTTGATGCTTTGGCGGCCGTCCTGCCTGCCGGAACACTTTCTGGCAGTCCTAAAGCCACAGCCTGCCAGCTTATCGACAAACTGGAAAATAATAAACGTGGTGTTTATGGAGGTGCTGTTGGCTATATGGATTTTTCAGGAAATATGGACACCTGCATCGCCATCAGGATGGCTCTTAAGAAAAATGGCAAGGTGCTTATTCGTTCAGGTGCTGGAATTGTAGCAGGAAGTATTCCAGAAAAGGAATATGAAGAATGCATAAACAAGGCTAAGGCTATAGTTACTGCGCTTGAAAGGGCCCAGGAGGGATTGCAATGATTAAAGAAATAACTGCCAAACTTATTGATGGAGAGAACCTTACTTATGATGAGGCTATTTCGGTTATGAATAAAATTATGCAGGGCCAAAGCAGTCATATTCAAACGGCAGCTTTTCTCACAGCCCTGTCCGCTAAAGGAGAAACTATCGAAGAAATAACGGCTTGTGCTGCAGGAATGCGGGCTCATGCAACTCCGGTCGCTTGCAAGTCTGAGCTCATGGAAATTGTAGGAACAGGTGGAGATGGTTCCAATTCTTTTAATATTTCAACAACTGCTTCTCTTATCATTGCAGCTGGTGGAGTCAAGGTGGCCAAACATGGGAACAGGGCTGCATCCTCAAAAAGTGGCTCAGCTGATTGTTTGGAAGCCCTTGGAGTAAAGATTGATCTTTCGCCGGAAACTTGTATAGAGCTTTTGGAAAGGATTGGTATCTGCTTTTTCTTTGCACAAAAATATCATAGTTCCATGAAACATGTGGCTCCAGTCCGCAAGGAGCTGGGTTTGAAAACAGTTTTTAATATACTTGGTCCTTTGACTAATCCGGCAGCAGCCAAGATGCAACTTCTAGGAGTTTATTCTGAAGAATTACTTGAGCCTTTGGGCCAGGTTTTAAGAAGATTGGGTGTCAGGCGGGGGATGGTGGTCTATGGTCAGGATCAATTGGACGAAATTTCCTTGTCAGCTCCAACGACTATTTTTGAGTTTGTTGACAACAATTTCAGCCGTTACATTATCAGGCCTGAGGATTTTGGCTTTTCCACCTGCAAAAAAGAAGACCTGCTTGGTGGCAGTCCGGAAGAAAATGCTCAAATTACCCTGGATATCCTTAATGGCTGCCAGGGTCCCAAAAGGGAAGCAGTTCTTTTGAATGCTGGCGCTGGTCTTTATATCGCTGGCAAGGCCAAAACTCTTTTTAAGGGAGTGGATTTAGCGGCCACTTTGGTTGATAGTGGGGCGGCAAAGGATAAGCTGGAAGAGTTTATCAGGGAATCTAACAGACATCAGGAGGTGGAAAAATGATCTTGGATGATATTGCAGCTCACACAGTAAAACGTGTGGTCGAGGCAAAAGGAAGCTTGGCTTTGGAGGAAATCATTCAAAAAGCTCTTGAGCTTCCCAGGGGAGATTTTCCTTTTGAAGAGGCTTTGAAGGGGCAGGAAATTTCTTTTATCTGCGAAATTAAAAGAGCTTCGCCCTCTAAGGGGATTATTTCACAGGATTTTCCTTATCTGGAAATTGCCAGGGACTACCAGGAGGCAGGTGCAACTTGCATTTCTTGTCTGACAGAGCCCCGATGGTTTCTGGGTTCTGATAATATTTTCAAACAAATTCGCAAGGAGGTCAGTCTGCCTATGTTACGTAAGGATTTTACTGTAGATAGTTATCAACTTTATGAAGCTAAGTGTCTGGGGGCCAATGCCATCTTGCTCATTGCTTCTCTTTTGGATAAAAAAACCTTGCAGGAATACCTCCAGATTTGTGATCAGCTCGGTCTTTCCGCTCTTGTTGAGGTTCACAATGAAAAGGAGATTGACTTGGCCCTGTCAGTTGGAGCCAGGATTATCGGCGTCAATAATCGTAACTTAAATGATTTTACTGTAGATATTTCCAATGCAATCAGCTTGCGGGAAAAAGTGCCCAAGTCCCTGCTTTTTGTGGCAGAATCTGGCATAAAAACTCCTGCACAAATCAGCCTTTTAAAAGAGATAGGGGTGGATGCTGTTTTAATAGGAGAAGCCCTTATGATGGCTGATGATAAAAAGGCTAAGCTTGAGGAGTTAAAGAGGGAACTTAGATGAAGAGAACCAGTGGGGTTAAGATTAAAATATGTGGTTTGACCAGATTATGTGAGGCAGATTATGTAAATGCCGCTTTACCAGACTATGCAGGCTTTGTTTTTTATGAAAAGAGCAGGAGATACATCAGTCCAGAAGAGGCCAGAAAATTAGCCAGAGCTATCTTGCCAGAAATTAAAAAAGTTGGTGTTTTTGTAGATGATTCTTTAGAAAAAATTGTAAATCTCCACGAAGAAAAAATAATCAGCATAGCACAGTTGCATGGTGAGGAGAGTCAGGACTATATAGATCGATTGAAAAAGCTGGCTCCTGACCTTATCATCTGGAAGGCTTTTAAAATACAAAAATTATCTCACTTACAAGCAGCCCAGGAAAGTCAGGCTCATATGGTTCTTTTGGATAGTGGAGCTGGTTCCGGGCAAAGATTTGACTGGGCCTTGCTGGAAAATTTCCAAAGACCCTTTATCCTGGCAGGTGGGTTAACTCCGGAAAATATTCCTCAGGCAATTTCATTTCTGAGGCCCTATGCTGTCGATTTAAGCAGCGGCTTGGAGATAGAGGGATTGAAAAATAAAGATAAAATAATGGCCGCGGTAAGAGCGGCAAGAAACTTATAAAGAGGAAGTCATAAAAAGAAAGGAGTCTATGATTTTAAAAAGCAAAAATCATACAAAGATAAAATGATAAATTTAAATGAAAAGAAAATCTCCAGGGGGAGATTTGGCAAACACGGTGGTCAATATATACCAGAAACTCTCATGAGAGCAATCATAGAACTTGAAGGGGCCTATGATTTTTATAAAAAAGATCCAACTTTTATTGAGGAGTTGCAAGATTTACTTAATAATTATGCCGGCCGTCCCTCCCTCCTTTATTTTGCCCAAAAGATGACCCAAGATTTGGGTGGGGCAAAAATATATTTAAAGCGTGAGGATCTTAATCACACCGGAGCCCATAAAATAAACAATGTTTTGGGCCAGGCCCTTCTGGCAAAGAAGATGGGCAAAAAGCGGGTGATTGCAGAAACTGGAGCAGGACAACATGGTGTGGCAACAGCAACTGCAGCCGCCCTCATGGGTTTGGAATGTGAAATTTTTATGGGACGGGAAGATACCATCCGCCAGGCTCTGAATGTTTACAAGATGAGACTTTTGGGGGCCAGGGTAAATGCAGTTACATCGGGAACACAAACTCTAAAGGATGCGGTTTCAGAAACTATGCGGGAGTGGACCAGTCGTCTGGAGGATACCCATTATGTTTTAGGATCAGTTATGGGGCCTCATCCATTTCCTAGCATTGTCAGGGATTTTCAAGCAGTAATTTCTAAGGAAATAAAGGAACAAGTCAGGGAAAAAGAGGGTTCATTGCCCGACACTGTAATTGCCTGTGTGGGCGGAGGGTCTAATGCCATCGGTGCTTTTTATAATTTTCTTGAAGATGATTCGGTCCAGCTTATTGCCTGTGAGGCAGCGGGACGGGGTTGCGAAACCAAGGAAACGGCGGCAACAATCGCTACAGGCAGGCTGGGAATTTTTCATGGCATGAAATCATATTTTTGCCAGGATGAATTTGGGCAAATTGCACCAGTTTATTCTATTTCAGCCGGACTGGATTATCCGGGAATTGGGCCAGAACTTGCCCATCTCCATGACAAGGGACGTCTTGAATTTCAGGCTGTTACCGATGATGAAGCTGTTGATGCTTTTGAATACCTTTCACGTATGGAAGGAATTATCCCGGCGATTGAGAGTTCGCATGCGCTGGCTTATGCCATGAAACTTGCACCAAAAATGGCCAAGGATAAAATTATGGTAATCAATTTGTCTGGCCGGGGCGATAAGGATTGTGCAGCAATCGCCCGCTACAGAGGGGAGGATTTGGTAGAATGAGCAGAATAGAGACTGCCTTTGACCATGGGAAGGCTTTTATTTCTTTTATTACCTGTGGTGATCCAGATTTAGAAACTACTGAAAAATTACTTCCTTGTTTGGAGGCTGCTGGTGCCGATTTGATTGAGCTGGGGATTCCTTTTTCCGATCCTTCAGCAGAGGGTCCGGTTATTCAAGCGGCCAGTCAGCGGGCTTTGGCCAGGGGAGTAACTACTGATAAAATATTTGCTATGGTGGAGAGGGCCAGGGACAAGGTAAAGGTTCCTCTGGTTTTCATGACCTATGCAAATCTGGTTTTCTCTTATGGAATTGAGGATTTTGTCAGGAGGGCCAAGGAGGTTGGGATAGAGGGTCTGATTCTTCCTGATGTTCCTTATGAAGAAAAGGAGGAGTTTGAGGAAATTTGCCAAAAATACCAGCTGGGCTTTATCTCCTTGATCGCTCCTACCTCAGGAGAAAGAATTCCTATGATAGCCAGAGAGGCTCAAGGATTTATTTACTGTGTTTCTTCCCTGGGAGTAACTGGCGTGCGGGATAGTATTACTGAGGATATTGGGGCTATGGTTAGCCAGGTCCGGCAGGTTAGTTCTGTGCCAGTTGCTGTCGGTTTTGGGATTTCCAGTCCCGAAGAGGCAAAAAGAATGGCTGCTGCTGCCGACGGAGTTATTGTGGGCTCAGCCATTGTTAAGATAATTGCAGAATATGGAAGAGATTCCCTCCCCCATGTTGCCGCTTACGTTAAAGCCATGAAAAAAGCTATAAGTTAAAGCTATAAGCCAAAGAAAAATATCGCCCCTGCTTGTGAGGGCCAAAATGAAGAGATTTCAGTGATTCCGCCGGATAGAATCACTGAAATCTGATAAACATGGCCTTAAAAGGCCTTTTTTATGGCAAAATCGCTGAAATCTGGGAAACTTGGCCCTTATTCTTTATTCCTCGATTTTCCCACCTTCGCCTTCTTCTCCTTGAAGCTTACTCTTGTAATCTACACCCCACTCTTCCATGGCAGCAATAATTGGCCTCATGGATTCTCCTAAATCGCTCAGGGAATACTCTACACGTGGCGGAACTTCCGGATAAACTGTCCGGGTAATAATCCCATCAGCTTCCATGGATCTCAGGCTGTCGGTTAAAACCTTTTGGCTAATTCCTTCTAAGCTTTTTTTTAACTCATTAAATCGCCAAGGCCTGGCCAGCAGGTTACGCATAATCAAAAGTTTCCACTTGCTGCCAATCATTTGTACCGTAGTTGCTACGGGGCAGGCTGGTAGTTCATCTTTTTTCTTCATATCTTCACCCCTAAATAAAAAGTATAAGATCATAAAGTAATCTAACACTCAAAAACAACTCTTATATGACCATCCTAACATATGACATCCTTGATGACAATTGAGTCAATCCATCTCAAAGACCTTGGTAACAAAAAGGTGCCTACTTGTTGCTTCTTAAAGCTCAACTTAAGATTGTTAGTACAGGGAGAAATGTTTCTAGCTAATAATTCCCTGAATATTTTTAGGAGGTTTTTTTATGTCACTTTCTAATCTTTATGGATGGCAAGAAAGCAATTCTTCCCTTTCCATGTCTGCAGCTGCTGCTTGTGGCGCTGGCGATAAGCCAGAAGAAAAGCCAAGTGCTTGCGGCTCAGCCTGTGGCGCTGAAGACAAGCCAGAAGAAAAACCTAGTGCTTGTGGTTCTGCCTGCGGTGCTGGCGAAAAGTAAGTAACTTCAGTAAGTCATTTTAATGAAAAATGTTCCCTGCGGAAGCCTCGCCGGGAACATGAGAGCTCACTCGGCATAGCCGATTTTATATAAAGGAAGGAAGTAAGTATGAAAGAATATTTTTCTTTTCAATGGCACATTACAGATGATTGCGACCAGCGTTGCAAGCACTGCTACATCTTTTCTCAGGATACAAGTAAAAAGCTTGATTCTATGAATTGGGAGCAAATGCAGGATACTTTTTATAATTGTCTGGATTTTTGTCAGATTTATAATCGCCAGCCATATTTTTACATAACAGGAGGCGATCCCATCCTGCATCCTGATTTTTGGCGGCTTTTGAAATTACTCAAAGAAAATGAAAACCCCTTTACCATCCTGGGTAATCCCTTTCATCTGGATGATGAGGTTTGCAGGCGGCTCAAGGATCATGGTTGTCTGAGATATCAACTTTCCCTGGATGGAATGCACCAGACCCATGATTGGTTCAGAAAGCCTGGGAGTTTTGACATTACCCTGGAAAAGATTGCATCTATCAATAAAGCAGGAATTCGTTCGGTCATTATGACCACAGTGTCAGGCAAAAATATCAAAGAAGTTCCTGACATTATTGAGGCTGTCGTAGAAGCCCAGGCCAATGTTTTTGCATTCGCCCGTTATTGTCCCTCGGGTGATGAGGATAATGGCATCAGCCCCCAGGAATATCGGGAGCTTTTGGGCACTTGCTATCAAAAATTTAAAAAATATGAGGCTCAAGGTTGCCAGACCTATTTTAATCGCAAAGACCATCTCTGGACCCTCTACGAGTATGAAGAAGGAATTTTTAAAATTCCAGAAAATGCAAAAGAAGGCATTATTTACGGGGGCTGTAATTGTGGAAACTCTCATATAACTATTTTACCCCAGGGAGATATCTATGCCTGCCGCCGGGTAGCAGACAGCCGGGTTGGAAACATTTATGAAGACCGTTTGGCCGATGTCTGGCTCAGCCAGATGGAGGATTATCGCCAATATGACAAGTTTGAAAAGTGTGCCGAATGTGAACTTTTAGCCTATTGCCGGGGTTGTCCCGCAGTAGCCAGCGGAAGTGGCAAGGGTTTTTATGCTGCCGATCCCCAGTGCTGGAAGGAGGTTTGAAGAATGAAAGCAGTTGTTTTGCGCGGTATCACACCAGCAGATCAAGTTTTTTTAGAAGAAAAAGAAATACCTCAGGTCCAACCAGGCTGGGTTTTAGTAAAAATAAAGGCCTTTGGTATGAACCACTCTGAGCAGATTTTACGGCTTTCAGAAATAGAGGGTCCCTATATTCAAAAGCCTCTGACTCCAGGGATTGAATGCGTGGGAGAAGTTGCCCACCCTTCAGACAGCAATTTTCAAGTTGGACAAAAAGTTGTGGCTCTCATGGGGGGCTTGGGCAGAAGTTTTGATGGCTCTTATGCCGAGTATGCTCTTATCCCCGTTAAACAGGTTTTTACTATCGATTCAGATCTGCCCTGGAGAAGTTTAGCAGCAGTGCCAGAAACTTATTATACCGCCTGGGGCTCGCTTTCTGACTGTCTGCAACTAAAGCCAGTTGACAGGCTTTTAATTCGTGGGGCAACATCGGCCTTAGGTTATGCTAGTCTTCAACTGGCTAAGGCTCTGGGCGCTTATGTTATAGCCACCACCCACCGGGAAGACAAATTGCCTTTGTTGGCAGATGCTGATCAGGCAATTATAGATAATGAAAGGCTGGCAGGAACTCTTTCTTCAGTAAATAAAGTTTTAGAATTGGTGGGACCAAAAACTTTGCGGGACAGCCTGCAAACAGTGGAAAAAGGTGGAATCATCTGCAACACAGGAGTTCTTGGAGGCATCTATGCTCTGGATGGCTTTGATCCCATCAAGGAAATTCCCAACGGGGTTTATCTGACAGGATTTTTCAGCAATTACCCCAGTCAAGCAGTTATAGATGATATTTTTAATTTTATAAAAGACCATCAACTGCAACCGCGTTTTGGTGCAAGTTTTAAATTTGCCCATATTCAGGAAGCCTGTTTGGCTCAGGATAAGGGGACTGTTGATGGGAAGATAGTTGTGGAAATTTAGTTTTTGAAAAAATAATCAAGGAGAGAAAAATGGATTATAGAAAAGAAAAGGGAACTGTCTATCTTCGGCTTGATAAGGGCGAGGAAGTGCTGGCAGCTATAAAAGAAGTCTGTGAGGCAGAAAAGATAGAGGGTGGTCATTTTCAGGGAATCGGCGCTTGCGGCCAGGCGGTTTTATCGACCTGGATTCCAGAGAGGGAGGATTTTATACAGCATAATTTAAGTGGAATGCTGGAGATGATTTCTTTAATGGGTAACCTCTCTGTGGATGGTAAGGGTGAATCCTTTTCCCATAGTCACGCGATTTTTTCCTACTTAAAGGATGATGGTGAAATCGGCATAATTGCAGGACATCTGGAGTCGGCAGAGATTAGCTATACTGGAGAGATTATAATTGTTCCAGCCCAGGAAAAAATAGGCAGAGTTTTTGACGAAAAAGCAGGTATTGAAGTTTGGAGCCTTTAGGGCCAAAATGAAGAGATTTCAGTGATTCCGCCGGACGGAATCACTGAAATCTGATAAACATGGCCTTAAAAGGCCTTTTTTTATGGCAAAATCGCTGAAATCTGGGAAACTTGGCCCTTCTTGGCCTTTTTGCCATGATTTTGCCCCTTGTGTCACGATTTCGCCACACTGCCGCTTCCTTACCTTTTCTTGGGATCGTTTTCTGCTCTCAAGGCAGCAATTTTTGTATCGACCGTACTGGTATTACCCTTTGCTTCAACTTGCTTGAGGAAGGTTCCCATCTTGGCCATAGCATTATCGCTGACCGCCCCATCCTTAATGGCTCCAAAGAGAGATTTCCTGGCTTCTTTTGCACTTTCACGGAATTCCTTTTTGCTGGTCTTAAATTCATCCAGCTCTTCCTGGATTTCTCCATTGAATCCTTTTACAATATTCAAGGCATTTTCTCTTATCCGTCCCATAGCCTCTTCTTTACCAGCTTTAGTAATTATCGGAATCTCAATAGTGGATAAAAAAGGATGCATGGTGAAGATAGTCAGGTTCAATTTCTGTATGTCCTTGTCGGGATATTCTCTGAGTTCAGTCATGGTCATGTGAGTGGTATCGGGCAAAGTTTTAACCGGATCCTTGCCACTAGCCTTGTACTCGCCCCAGATGCAGGCGCCCTGAACTTCATCCTCATGAAAAACATCAAAGGTCTGCCCTTCTTTCAGGTACTGTTGCCAAATAACATAGTAGCCCGACTCTCTGTGATAGCGTAGTTCATAATCTCCCAGGGCCCAGCTCATCCAGGGTGTTTCTGAGAAAATCTCCGTGACTTTAGGGTAGGAAAAATCCTTAAGGTACTTTTCATAAATCTCCGCATCTTGTTTCCTTTGCTCTAAGTGTGCCTGCACATCATGCTCGCTCATATAGCCCAGTTCAACATAAGGACTAAGTTTGCTTGAGTTACAGTCACGGCAGACATATTTCTTTTCATCCTTATCCGTTAACTTAGTTCTGTTGAGTGCACCGACTTCATTGCCACAAATCTTACAAACTTCTTTACCAAAAAACTTCATTATTCTACCTCCTTCTCCGCAAAACTTGTTCTTATTTTATCTATACCATGATGAAAGTTATTGCAAACTTACACTGGCTTAAAAAGAGGCCTTATAGGGTAAACAATCAATGTAATAATTAATCATGGAGGAGGATAGAAATGAAAAAACCTAGGATAAAAACAAACAAATCTATAGTTCAAAAGAGCCTCTTTGTCTTTTTTCTAATAACTCTTTTACTTTTCTTACCATCGTGTGGTAAAAAAAATGGCGATATTGCTAATAATGACCCAAAAAATTCTGGGCAGGTTCTGGTTTTCCAGGACCCCAAAGAAGAAATTCAAGTAACTCTCAAAAACGGCCTTGCAGAAATTGCCTATGCCGGGGACGATTCTGGTCCTAAAAAAATAAGTGGGCTTAAGCAAAAAATTATCGATGTTAAAATTTCCTACGTACAAAGAATCGAATTTTACAAATATGAGAATTGGCAGGAGATGGATTACGCTGCCTGGCCCAAAGCATCAGTTTTTCTCCTTTTAGAAAATGGACAGGTGGCCTGGCTCCCTGGAGATCC
>CAZUPR010000009.1:25057-26204 GCA_964622305.1 uncultured Eubacteriales bacterium | reverse complement strand
CTTCCAGGTTGCATATGGCTGGGAGGAGCAAGGTCAGCTTCTGGAGGCCTGGCATGGACATTATGAATTTATTTTAGCCGAAGAGCAGGAATGGCAACCCCAAACTCTATTGCTTGATTTAGACTTATCTTGGTGGATTTATGAAGCACCAGATGACATGGATGATCCCGATTTTGGTAATGACACAATTAGGAGTGTTTGGTGGTCAGAGTTTGGACCTTCTGACTATATGGGTCTTTTTAATTCTGATGGTGACACCCTTTTCAAGCCATCTGATGATGATTTTTATTATTCTTTCTGGCAGTTTGAAGATTTAGAATTTCAATAAGCTGGGTAAGTACTATCACTTCCGGAAGGAAGGAAAAGGAAGGAAAAGGAGGGAAAATCATGAAAAAGACACTTACAGAATATCTTACAAGCTCTTCAGGCAAGAGAAAACTATATTTTTTGCTGGTCTTATTTTTAGCCACGCTTCTTCTTTTTACAGCCTGCGGTAAAAAAGAGGGGGATGCAGATGTAGATAAGCCGAAGTCGAATCAGCAATCCGAAAAACAACAGGAAGAAGAAAAGGCAGTTTCTCTTGCAGAACTAAAAAAAGCAGGGGAAGAAGTTTATGAATATTTTTATGACTATTATCTTTATGTAAACGGTGAAGAGGCCACTTACCAAAAAATTTGGGTTAAGCCTGGCAAATTCCGTTCAGAAATGGATCTGCCCCAGGGTATGGGGCGCCAAATATCAATTTTTAAGAACAATGAGATCTATCTCTACCAGCCAGATTTAAAACAGGCCACTAAAATGAGCACAGAAATGGCTGGGGTTGATCAGGATTTTGAATCACCTGTCACTTATTTTGATCAAACCGATGAAGCAACAATGAAGTTTTTGAGCCGGGAAGTCTTTGACGGCAAGGATTGTCTCCTATATGAATTTAAGTCTCCTGCAGGTGTGGGTAGATTATGGATTTGGGAAGAAAAAAAGATGGTCCTAAGGAGTGAAATCCAGGCCGTAGGTGGAGAGAATATAGTTTCAGAATTCCTTAATTTTGTAGTTGGGCCTGTTGACGATGCTATCTTTGATTTGCCACAAGATACTCAGATTATAGATTTAGCAAATTTAACACCCAAGAATTGAGATATCTTTTAAT
>CAZUPR010000009.1:0-24957 GCA_964622305.1 uncultured Eubacteriales bacterium | reverse complement strand
TTTTAATCCAGTCCTCCAATTGTAGGTGTGGTATAGCCTGTTTTGGGTGCTGGATTTTTTGCCCTAGTCTCATTTGTCAGGCTAGGTTTATCACCATTCCCTTCAGGCAGAATAATTTTTAAACTTTCAGCTGTATCCTGGATGCTAAAGTTCCTATAGTAAAGCTCATTTCTATGAGAGACTATAATCTGTATGGTCTGATTGGGATTGCCTAAAGCAAAGCTTAAAAAGAAGTTATCGCCAGCAGAGCCAGAAAATTGTCCCAGACATTCATAGTTTGGGGCATGAGAAAATTCAGACTGAGAACCAGAACCTTCCCCATCACCCTCATAGTAAATCCTTTCAACATGAACCTTAAGATTGTCCTCCAGGAAAATAATATTTAAAAAATCTGTCGCATAGGCGTCAAGATTCATGTAATCATAGCGGTCAGTGACCGGAGGAAAGTTTTTAAAGTCTTCTTCTTCAGCATTAAGATATATTTCAACCAGGGCTGGCCTGTTTTCCGCCTGGTTTTCAGGGATATTCTTATCAAGGTTATTATCTGAATCTTTCCCACAACTGCTTAGGAGGAGCAGGGATGATAAAATTATTATGGCTATATGCTTTTTCAAGGAAAAACCTCCATATAAAATATAGTATTAATATAACAAATTTTCTTATAAAAAAGAACAAGATTCCAAGTTCATTAAAATGCTACATATTGGCTATTAGGTGTCCTTGACCAAATTACTGGAATGTTTTAAGTTAATCCTACAACGTGTCGTTAAAAGGAGGATTCTTTCTATTATGAATAATAAACCAACAAGTTCTGATCAAACCAGAGAAGCCTTTATAGAGGCTTTCTGTCTTCTGCAGATTGAAAAAACTTTTGAGAAAATTACGGTGCAAGATCTGGCCAGAAAAGCTGGTTATCATCGTTCTACCTTTTACCAGTATTTCTCTGATATTAATGACTTGCTTTCAACAATCGAAGAAGAGATGCTGGCTGAGCTTATGGAAAAAAGTCCCTGTAGAAAGGTGATTGACAGTTCTTTTATTGAAGAAATGGTAAAAAGGTTTGATGAAAGAGAATTATATATAAAAGCCTTAATGGGTGAGTTTAGCAACAACCACTTTCTGGATAGAATTAAGGCCATAGCAGCCCAAGAAATTAATGAACTTTCTTTGGTACAAGACCAGAAACTGAATCCTTATTTGATAGAATATCATCTGTCAGGTATTTTTTCTCTTTTCCGTTTGTGGTTGAGCAGAGATCAGGACCTCTCAACAGAAGAGTTTTTATCTTTTGGCATGGGACTATATAATAAAGTTGTTTTTTCAGCCACAAAAGAAGGGTAAGGTCTCACAAAGGAGGTAATCTAGCTATGAGAAAAATAATGAAAAAAAGTAAAGGGTTAATTTTCTTTTTAGCCTTTCTTTTGCTTTTTACCAGCGCTTGCAAAAAAGATGATGGGAATGGCAAAGAGACTGGTGGTGATTTTCAAATAAGGGAATATGAAGACCAGACTGGAGAGACAAAAATCAGCCTGGAAAAAGATGGGCTTTATTTATCCCTGAAATCAACTGGCTTTGAGCCCAGAAAGATAGAGGGGCTAGAGGGTTTTGAAAACGAAATTACTGACGTCTTGATTGCTTATATTGAAGAGATTGGTCTCCACGAAATGGGTTTTGACCCAGCCGTCTTCTTTCTTCTGGATGATGGCCGGCTAGCCTGGCTCTTGGCATCTGAAGAATTGCCTGCTCAGGCAAAGTTTTTACCCTTTTTAGGAGATATTGTTCTTTTGGATGATAACGCTTATGCCCGTGACTCTGCTGGTTTGATTTATGATTTGAGTAAGCTTGCTCCCATGACCAATATTTTTGAAAAGGCCTGGAATGGAACCCTGTATTTGGATGATGAAAGTGATTTGAGATTGGGTGGTCTCCTGGAATTTTCAGAAGATGGCAGTCTCCTCTTTCAAATGATAGAAGGCTGGCAAGATGACGGCCCGCTTCTTGAGGAGTGGCGGGGAAGCTATGAGTTCGTTCTTGACCAGGAAGGAGCTTGGCTTGACAGGAGCCAGCTATGGTATGATCCCCTGCTTCTGATTGATTTAGATTTAATTTGGTGGGATGAAGATTTAGATACAGAGGGAATTGATAAAAAGAGTACCTGGCAGGTCTATTTTGCTCCTTCTGGTGAGATGGAAATGACCCTCCTTCAAGGGCAGAGTCTTTTTCCCCTATCAAGGGACCAAGATGTTTACAGCTTTTGGCAGCCCCAGGACTAGTTTGTCCTTTATTTACTGAAAAAGATGTGCTAAAATATAACTTGTTTATCAGGCTTGGTTTTCTGGCTTTCAGAGCCACAAAACCAGGCTTTATGGTCGCTTAGCTCAGCTGGTTAGAGTACCACGTTGACATCGTGGGGGTCACTGGTTCGATTCCAGTAGCGACCACCAAATAAAAGGCCACTGCATACTTGCAGTGGTTTTTTTTTCTTCCTTTTTTGGGTAAGCTATTGCAAAACTATAGAACTTGCAAGGTTACGCAATTTGCTTAAAAGGAGATGATTGAGATGGTCCGTAAAATGATTGCGTATTTACTGCTTTTTACCATGATTTTTTCGGCAACAGCCTGTGGCAAGACTAAGCCAGTAAAAGAAGCTGAACCATCAGAAAAACTACTTATCGAATCAGATCTCACCAGCGATAATAGCAGCTTGGAATATCAAGGTCTGGAACTCAAACTCGACCCGATTTTTATAACTGAAGAAATTAAGGCAGCAATTTATCAGGTGCCTGAAAATTTATATCTTGATTCAGAGGAGACCATAGCACTGGAAACTTATGACTTTCGCTTAGAGGGCATAAGCCGGACTGATGGTGTTATAGTCCTTTCCATTCCTTTAATCTTACCTGCGGGGCACCTGCCTGGAGCTGCTTATCTGAATGAGACGACAAAAGAATGGGAGCCCGTTGCCTTCTACTATGATCAAAAGGCAGGTAAAGTTAATATTTTAACAGATCACCTTTCAAAGTATGGGGTCTTTTCTGTGGATAAAGAGGGCATGCGAAGGGCAAGGATAGAATTTTTAGGGATTGCCAGTGATGGCGATGACAAAGATTTTCTTCAAGCCATAGAGGAATACTCACTTCTAGGTGTTCCAGGCCAGGAATGCTTAGATATCGGTCTCGATGCAGCTGGAACAAGTATGTTTATCAATATGGATATTTTTGGAGGGCTCTTACAAACAGTTTATGGCGATGAAGTTCTTTCCACTATTGGTGACAGCTTAGGCAATATCGGCCTCCTTATGTCAGTAGTGGAAATTGGCAGCAACATTTACCAGGGCAAGATTCATGAAGCTACGGTTGCCAGCTTAAAGACATCTTTTTCCTATGTTCTGGGTAAGGCAACATCAGCCATAAGCAATTCTGTTTTATCGGCCAGTATGGTTTCTGTAGCTATTGTTGATTATTCAATAAATAAATTTGGAACCACAGCCATAGAGGGCAGAGAAGATATTTATCGGGATGCTTATTCTATTTATTATGCTCATGGAAATGATGGCTATAAGGGATCGGATTATTGGTACAAAACCTTCTATCCCATGTTTAACAATCCTCAAAAAAGCCAGGAGGAATTAAAAAAAGAAATAGATAAAATAGTTACTGACCACTGCAATGAATTCTGGTCAGACACTAACAAATTGGGTGTAGACTACTATGTTTCTGAAGCCCGTGAAAATCTCAAATGGACAGGTGGGGGTGCAGGCCTCAATCAGAGTGTAAGAGAAAATATCAGCCAGGAAAGAAGAGCAATACTTTATAATGATATCCTTCCAGGGGTTTTTAACCATATAGCTCTGAAAATCAATATGGAGAATGAAAATAAGTTAAGGGCTCAGTATCAAGATTTATCGAAATATCTAAACAGCATTATCAGCTTTAACTTAAAAGATAAGAAAAAAACTTTCGCTGGTCATCAGGTCAGGTTTGCTCCTTTAAATGAGACTGCAATTATTGAGAACTGGACGGGTAGAATTAAAGATGACGGTAGCCTTAACACCAGTTTTACCCTCTATGGGCACATATTAGCCGGATCACCCAAGAAACTGGAAATTTTTGAGCCCAATGCCAATGTAGATTTTGACCAGCCAATTGAGGTAATTGAGTTTAAGGTTACTCCGCCAGCTATTAATATTGAACTGGCCAGTGATGGTGCTCTGACAAGTCTGGTAAGCAAAAATACACCAGGCAGGGCCATGTCAGGTATTCTTTTAGAAGATGAATACAAGTCTGTCTATCTTGATGCAGTCTTTCCACAAGCACTGGAGCATCTTTTGGCTCAAAACGCAATTGGAATCCCAGGAGGTAAAGCTATTGATGCCAGTATCTCTGGTTCCTGGGCCGCCCCAAGCGAGAGTGGCAAAAGTGATCAGATTGAAAAGTGGGAATCAAATTATTCTTACACGGTAGACTATTTTAATCTAAACATGACCATGACAGAAAATGAAGAAATTCCTCTTATTAATGCAGCCAAAGAAGATTTGGGCAAATCCGTTCTCTATGTATCAGGAGAAGGAACCTATAGCTTCCAGATACATGTAAGGACATCAATTTATGCTATGCAGGAAGTGCCAGCCCTCTTTGAAAAAGCTGTAACAAGTGGAATTGTAACCAGGGATATAATTCTCAGGTCCAGTGGTGAGGCAGAACTTACAAGCTATACCAGAGCCCTGGATAGCTCCAAACAAGTTATCAGGCACAAGGAAGGAATCGAAAATCTGGAGACAACTGATGTTGTTTTAATCCTTAAGAATCCAGTCACTTCAGTTTCCGGCACAGTCAAACATGAGCTGAAGACAGTCTGGGACGATGAAACCGAGGAAGTTACAGACGAGACAGTCACATTAAAAGCCGAAGATTTAGAAGGATTTGCTCAGGGAATTGATAATTACCATTTTTACTTTAAATACCCCGCTAATTAGGGAAAAGATAAAAGGAGATTAAATATTATGGCAAAGTTAGCACCACTTTTAGTTATTTTGCTCATTGTAGTCATTGGAATTTTTGGTGTAATAAGTATCTATAATAATCTGGTTAATCTTGAAGAAAATGTACAAAATAAATTAAGCCAGATTGATAATCAGCTGCAGCTGAGAAATGACCTCATACCAAATCTGGTAGCTACAGTAAAGGGCTACGCGGCTCATGAGGCAGAAATCTTAGAAGATGTAACAGAGGCCAGATCAAGACTAGCTGGCGCAAGAAGTATTGAGGAAATGGCGGAAGGAGATCTGGAGCTTACCGGTGCCTTATCCAGGCTTTTGGTGGTTGTGGAAAATTATCCTGATTTAAAGGCAGATGCCAATTTCAGGCAGCTATCAGACAATTTATCCGGAACTGAAAATCGTATAGCTGTAGCCCGCAGAGACTATAACGAGACAGCCAGAGAATATAATACAGCTACAAGACGTTTTCCGGGTAAATTTATAGCTGGCATGCTGGGTTTTGAAAGGGTAAGCTACTTCGAAGCTGAAGAAGGCGTCAAGGATGTTCCACAAGTAGACTTCAGTAAGTAGAAAAATGAAAAAGACAAAGAATACAAAGAATAAGAGAATAAAAGGGACCAGCTTAAAAAAGAGCAAGCTTTTTCTTTTTATTGTCTTTTCCTTCTTTTTTCTCTTTAGCAGCTTAGGCCTTGCATCGGTTATACCCCCGGCTACTTATGATTTTTATGTTAATGACTATGTGGGGCTTCTTGATAGTGAAGATAGAGAGTATATTATTGAACACAGTAAGCAACTCTATGAACTGACTGGAGCCCAAATCGTTGTAGTTACAATCGACACTATAGGGGATCAGGTTTTAGAAGAAGTGAGTCTGAATTTATTAAGAGATTGGGGTATTGGAAGCAAGGAAAAAAACAATGGCGTTCTGATGTTGGTTGCTATTGACGATCGTAAGTCCAGGATAGAAATTGGCTATGGCTTAGAAGGTGCCCTGCCTGATGGAAAGACTGGCTGGATTCAAGATGAGTATATGATTCCCTGGTTCGCCCAGGGAGATTATGCCATAGGAATTATGGATGGTTATAAGGTTCTTCTGTCCGAGGTTTACAGCGAGTATGGCCTTCTTGATGAGCAGGGCCAGCTCGATATGCCCTTGGCTTATGATGAATATGACTATGAAAATTTTAAATTCCCCTGGGGTAAATTCTTCTCTTACCTTATTATTTTTCTGGTAATAGACAGAATTGTTACGGGCAGCAGGATTACAGTATTTATTATCAAAGTTCTGGCATTTTTCTTACTTGAAAGTGATGGGTCCTCAGGTTCAGGTGGTGGATCACGTGGCGGGGGCGGCGGTGGAGGATCTAGTGGTGGTGGAGGTTCAGGCGGCGGAGGCGGAAGTTCCCGCAGTTGGTAAACTGACGCTAGCCTAAAAGTTTTGAAAATAAAAATAAAAAACCCGGACATCTTTTTGGCAGATTTTAGTCAAAGCGAAGCCGGGTTTTTTAGTTACCTTCAAGAAATATAATTAGTTGTAATCTTCATCAAAGGAGTAATAGAAAAAATATTCTTCTATTCCTGTCTCTAGTGGGGTCCCATCACTTAAGAAGATGAAAAAGGGATCAAAGAAATTTTCATGTCCCAGCATGTAAACGCCTGAGAGACCAGGAAAATCCAGCCTTATAGATGGTGCTCTGTAACCTTTTCCTGAATTATCATCAAGATACATTTGATAAGACCCAGTTAGTTCAAGATTTTCCCTGCCAGCATCATCATTCAGCTTTAAGAGAGATACCCTGTCTTCATCAAGGAATTCCAGGAAGACCATGCCATATTCAGAAGCTGAATCAAGAATTTCTGCCTGCCATTTACCTCCTAGCAGGGGATAAAATTCCATAGGCAAACTTAAATTATAACTTAGTCCTTGAGCATCTCTGGCAAAAATACTTTGACCTCCAAAACCTTCAGTAATTTCTCCGGGGGCAAGGCTTACAATATCTTTCATCCAGGGGATTGGCTCAAAAACGTAGTCTTCATGGATTGGCATCTTCTCGTAGTCCTTTAAACTTTCATCTCGGCCTATGGTTTCAGGCATGGCCTTAAGCCACTGGACTCTGCCATTTTCCAAGAGGAAAAAAACAACAGGGAATTCTTTATCTTCATCAAAAGATTGACTGTAATTTTCTGCCAGACCAATGGTGATATCCCGTACCTTATCTTCTAATAATGTTACCAAAGAATCTGGGCGTCCTGGCTGGGCATCTATATAGTATTCATCAAGATAAGCAGTAAAATTGTGGATTTCTTCCCACTTATCAAGGTCATAGGAAATATAAAATTGCCCATTTTCTTCCCGGATTTCAAAGAGGCCATTTTCCTCCTGCCAGGTTCTGTCTTTTTTATTTAAGAGATTTTCTGCATTGATTTTTCCATTCTCCTTATTTTTGTCTTCTCCGCCACAGGCAGTCAGACTGAATAGGAGGATGAGCACCAATAAAAGCAGCTTAAGTTTTATGATTTGCTTCTTCAAATGCCTCACCTCAAGTGTCTTCTTTATCTGAATTTACCGCTGGAACCACCATGGACACGTCCAGATGAGGATGTGTGAGTAGTAGAACCGCCGCCTGAACCACCTGAGCTCTTTGGTTTGGGTGTTCTGTTGATAATATTGTAGAGATAGAGGTCCTTGGTTTTACTCGGTATCATAGTAGTGTTGATTAGATAGTTTCCTGCAACCTTTTGCTTAGAAACAGATTTTAAATCTCTTTTCATAGATCCGGTTACGGTTTTACCACCAAGGGCTCCCCCACCCAGGGATAAGAGATACCATACTGGTGAAAGGGGTTTCTTGGGCAGATTTTTTACGTCATAAGGTTCGCCAGATCTGGCCTGGCTGACAAACTCATCAACCCGGTCAACAAAAAGGTTCATACCACTATAAAAGCGGTCGTTTTTAAATTCTTTTACAAACTCGTCAGACATGTATTTTTGGCCTGCATCAGTAAAGGCAGTTATTCCATAGCCACTGGTTGAAATAGCCCATTCGCCTTCATCCATAGCTATTAATAGAAGAATACCATTGCGGGCTTCGCCCATGCCAAAACCATTGTAGTCAAAAAAATCATCGGCTAAGTCTAAGGAGTTTTCTCCCTCCAGACTATCCATGGTAATAATTACTGTATCCATATTTTGTCTTTGGCTTACTTCATCAAGCCGGGCCTCAAGTGCATCTGCTTCAGAAGCAGTTAAAAGTCCAGCCGCATCAATCAATCTTGGCAGAGTTCTTTCTAGAGCCCAGGCAGGACTAAAAGAGAGAAGTAAGACAAAAACAACAAGTAAAAAGGCTAGTTTTTTATTCATCTTTTATTCCTCCTAGAATAAGAATTTTGCCAGAGCCAGAATTATAGCTGCTCCGATTGCTGTAGTTGCACCAAAATAGGTTTTGTAAGTCATATCATCCATAGGCAAATCTCCTACAAACTTACCAGTTTGACCATTCATAGCAAAAGTGTACAGCTGGCCATTCCATTTGGTGTTAAGAAGCCAGACAGGGAAAAGCGCATAGCTGGCCTTACCTTGTTTTAGCTGCAGGCTGACATTTTCTGTTTCCACATCGGAATACTCACCCAAGGTTCTTAAAAACTCCTGGGCTACGCTTTCTTTAATTCTTTCATTGGCCCGATTTAGGCCACTTTCTTCCGAAACATCGTACTTATCAGCCAGATAGCCAGCCAGATAGGCTGTTTGGAAATCAACAGCTTCTCCAAAGTTAAAAGGTTCAATAGATTCCATTAATTCATCATCCATTTTAACTGAACCATCAACTGGAACTTTTTCAAATTGTGCAGTCCCATTTCTTACTACTGAATAGTAATTGGTTTCCGTATAATTATAATTTGCATCACTGAAGTACCTAACCTTACTGGCCTTGTATCTGATATTAGCATCAGCTTCAGTATCAAAAAGCCAGAAGGGAACATAGAGGCCCTTAATTTCATCAATATGCTTTCTGTCCTTAAAGACCTTGGGCAAAAGCTTCTTACCCTTAAGGTGATTATAAAAGCCGTTTTTGGCTGCTTCCTTGTCTAATTTGAAAGGAATTATATAATCTGGCCTCAGGCTGCCGGTAAATCTGCCCATTACCACCACCGGATTATCACAGAAAGGACAAGCTGTAGCGGCAGTGGTTGCATCAACCACTATTTCGCCGCCACAGGACTTACAGCCGTAAACATTCATGTTTTCAAGCTCTTCATCTGTCCATTGGTTATCATCCGGTCGTTCCCATTTAATATCATCCGGCAGATCATTTTTTAAGGCTTGGTCAAAGGCCTTCAGGGTTTCCATTTCATATTCGGTATCGCAGTAAGGGCATTTCATTTTCTGTATGTCCGAGTCGAAGGCTATAGCTCCGCCACAATTAGGACATTTGTATTCCTGTAAGGCTGCCATTAAACTACCTCCTTAAAACTGATTTCCGCATTCAGGACAGAATTTTGGAATGTTATTTGGATCTTCTGGCTGGAAACCACACTTTGTGCAAGCTGGTGCAGCTGGTTTTTCCTTGCCACATTCAGAACAGAACTTGCCAGTGTTGGTGGCACCACATTCACAGACCCACTGACCTGCAGCCAGGGGTTGAGGTTTACCACATTCAGCACAGAACTTACCAGTATTATCTGTTCCACATTCGCAAGTCCAGCCTGCAGCTGCACCTGTTCCGGCAACAACTCCTGCTGCTGCACCTGCCATGGCTCCTGCAACTTGCTCAGCCTGGCCTGGCATTGGTGGCTGTGGAGGAACCATTCCCGCTGGTGCTCCGCCAGCTGGTCCACCAGGTCCGCCTGGCCCAGGTACTCCGCCCATGTTATATAGGTTTTGGGCACTGGTTCCACCGGCTTGTTGAGCCATTCCCAGTCCCATAAAGCCCATGATAGAACCGCCTTCATTGCTTGCAGCCCCTCTCATAGCGTCAGCTTGTGCTCCAACCAATGTTGCTGCTGCCAAAGTTGGGTCGCGAAGGATTGCTGCTCTTTGAGCTTGCTTAATAAGTTCAGCATCTTCTTCGGGCAGGGTAATTGGGTTAAGGCCTATTGAAATTACAGTAAGTCCTCTTAATTCTCCCCACTTTTCACTTAGAACAGTGTTCATTAAATCTGAAAGTTTATCAGCATGACCAGGAAGTTCACTTGGTCTTACGCCAATTTTAGAAATTTCAGCAAAGGCTGGCTGCAGGGCAGAAACGAATTCTGTCTTCAGCTGGCTGTCGATTTCGTCACGGGAGTATAATTCTGATACGTTACCAGTAACGTTTTTATAGAAAAGAATAGGGTCTGTGATCTTGTAAGAATAAACTCCGGAACATCTTACAGCAACGTCAATATCAAGATTTATATTTTTATCCACTACTCTGAAGGGAATAGGGTTTGCTGTACCAAATTTGTTGTCCAGTAATTCCTTGGTGTTGATGTAATAGACTCTCTGGTCTCTTCCTGTATCAGCGCCAAAAGTAATCCTGCGACCAAATGTTTTAAAAGAATTTTTAATTCCTTCTCCTAGCGGGCCAACAAAAACGCTTGGTTCTGATTTAGAGTCAAAGGTGTATTCTCCTGGTTCAGCACAAACATCAACAATTTCGCCTTGTTCAACAATAATCATACATTGGCCATCAGCTACTGCAATACCAGAGCCATGAGTAATGACGTTATCACTGCCCTTTACGTTTGAAGAACGTCCACCAGTTCTTTTTTCGCCTTTGGTTAACATAACTTCTTTTGGCATTGATTCACAGTAAAAAAACTCTTTCCACTGGTCAGCTAAAGTTCCGCCAGCTGCTCCCATTATCGCTTTAATTAATCCCATAGTGTATCCTCCTAATAATTTTTTTATGCCCAGGGATCTTCCTGAGCCGGTTTACGGACATCCATAACTATACCTGGATATTCCCACAGGTACCATTTGCCATCTTTTTGTCTCATCTTAATTGCTCTTGGTGCATCGGCACCAGCTGTCTTTAAGTAAAGTCTGGTATACCCTTCCTCAACATCCTGAGGCCTGCCATCAGGCAGAAACTTGAGAGTGTAAGGGGCAGGGGCCTGGTAATTATTTTCTGGCTTTGCACCTTCGAAATAAACAAGGGGCAGATAAGTTTTGTCTCTGACCCTGTCGGCCAGGAAACTGATTTCGTGGGGGTTAAGTGCCACTGGACCTTTAAGGATGTTGATGGCATCCACACCAGTTTGTCTGTCCTTAACAAAGAGATTTAGAGCTAAAAGGAACATGGCCGCAGTGTTTTCTGGCTTGGTCAGATCCATTTCTTTCATTGCTTTAAATTCCTCCAGGTTTTCTGGAAGTTTTGTGATAGTAACTTGCATTAATCCAACCTCCTTTTAAAGTAATAGAGATAATCATATTCTTGTCCCATAAGGGGATCCCAGCTGTAATGCATGATTTGCAATAGATCCGGGCCTAAGAGTTCCCAGTCGAATTTGCCGAACATTTGAAAGCGGCCATCTTTTGAAGGTCCGGTTAAATCAAAATAAAGCAAATCCCTCTGGTGGTCACCTGGGTCTTCAAAGTCCACAGGAGACCTGAAGTAGCACCAACCATCCATCTCTGTTTCCGTAGTTGGATTAATCAGTACAAGGTCATAAAATTTTATGTCATTTACATCTTGGTAGTTAGAGAAAATCAAAGTAAGCTCAGCATCCTGTCCCTGAATATTTTCATATTCACAAAGCCAGTTTCCTTCCAGGAGACTGATGTCTTTTGAATCAATTTGATTCCCTGGGCCATTGTTTGCTGGAGAAAGGTCACGAAAGCCTTTCTGGTCAAAAATAAGGGCGCCATCCATACCACTTAGCATGGGACTCATAGCCACTTTCTTACCCTCATGAATAATGGTAATTTTGCTTTCTGGCCGTAAATCTCCCAGATTGGTTAAGAGCAAGATGGCCGATTTCCCATCACCATCATAGTAGACAATACTCTCATCTTCTGCATCACTTATGAGGATTTTGGAATTATCATACCTTGGCAGAATAAAATAGACTTCATCGCCATAGGCCTGACCAGTATATATTTGAGCCAGACTGTCAAAAAGGGGCAGATAATCATCTATAAAGTCTTTGAACTCCCTGCTCTCCCTAAAGATGTCTAAATTACCAGTCGGATTATAGCCCAAAAAACCTATGCCGGCTAAGTCATCCTTGCTCCAGTGGATTTGGTTTTCTCTCTCTTGATTTTCTGAATTTGTCTTAGGATTGGGATCGTCACCTATTGCCGGGTCCCTTCCTTTCTTACTGCAGCTGCTTAGGCTTAAAAGAAAGACAAGTGTCAGAAGCAAGAGAATTATCCAAAATTTTATTTTTCTTTTTCTCATAAGACCCTCCTTCCCTCGTGAAATAAAATACTTCTATAGGAATGAATATACCCCTAAAGATTAGAGGTCAATCAGGCTTGAGATGATAATGGGGTGACTATTTTCCTATTGTGTTTAGCATCTTATTAATTTGTTTAATTTATATAAAATTTAAAGTCTCTTCTTTATTCAAAAGGATTCAAAAGGACGGTAAAAATGACTGAGAAATCTCTAATCTTTTCCTTTTTATTTTTTTTATCATTTTTGACCTATATTACCCTCGGAATACAAACTGTTTACAGGCATGCTCACAGAAAAATTAACAGAAGTTTTTTTCTGATTTGTCTTTCCCTTACTTTTTGGTCTTTGGGTTTTGCCCTGGCAACATCATCTGACACTATGGAAACTGCCTTAATCTGGCGGAGGTTTTCTGCCCTTGGCTGGGGTTCCATGTATGCCTTCATGCTTCATTTTTTGTTGATTTTAACAGAAGCCCCCTTTTTAAATAAAAATACTTTAGTAAAAACTTCCCTGCTCTACCTGCCGGCTATAATTATTGTTGGCTCCTTTACTTTTTCCAGTCAGATAGCCCGGTCACATTTTTATCTTTATAAAAGTGAATTTGGCTGGACAAATATGTCTCCTCCATTGTCCCAGCAGAAACCTCTGGATATTTTTTTTATTGCCTACTATTTGCTCTATATGCTTCTTTCCCTCTACACCATTTGGCAGTGGAAAAAGAAAAACAGAGAAGAAGAAACAATTGCTAAGCAGGCAAATATTTTAATGACCAGTATTTCAGTGGCTCTAATTTTTGCTATAGCTACTGATTCTTTCCTCTCCTTTATTTTAAATAATCAGGTTCCTCAAATGGCCCCAGTTTTGATTCTTTTGCCCATTGGCAGCATCTACTATTTAATAAAACACTATGACTTTTTAAAAAGCCAGGGCAGTTTTGATGATGATCTTATTCTTACCGGCTCTAACCGTTACCGCCTTTATTACTACATAAGTTCTATTTTCCTTTTATCGGGGCTGGCTAATCTTTTCATAGTTTACCTTTCCCGTGTAAGTGAAGTAAGCAGAGAACCCTCCAGTAGCCTATATGTTAGTTTAATCTTTTTTTCCATGGGATTGATGGTCCTTCTAACCCTTTTGTTGGAAAGTGAAAAACTAAAAAACATTCTAGTAGTCTCTTTGGTTGCCATAAGTATCCCCCTGGTCAGCATTCAGTTTGTAGACAAGGGAGCCATTACAATCTGGGCCTTTCCGGTTATCTTTATGATTGCTTCTCTTCTATTTAATGATTCCAAGCCTTTAATTTTTCTGGGTGCAACAGCTATTTTGACACAGTTTCTCCTCTTGTCCTACAAAAGCAGCCAGACAGTTCACCTAGAGACTTACGATTTCTTTGTTCGTATTGGCGTCTTTTTTTTCATTATTCTTTTAGGAGCCTTTGTCAATCAGGTTTATATTCACAGGCTTAAGCAAAATCTGCACCAGATGGATTTTCAAAAGCTTATTTCCGATATCTCCTACAGCTTTGTTGGTATCAATCAAATTAATATTAAAGAAAAAATTATTTCTATGATGGAAAAGGCCGGTACTTTCTTTGAGGTTGATCGTATTTACATATTTATCAGACAGGAAGACCAGGAGGACCGTTCTTTTTTATATGAGTGGCAAGATAAGGATGTGGCAGCCAAGAGAGTTACTTTCGCCGATTTAAAAAAAGTGGATTTTTCCTGGTCCCAGGAAGAACTTTCGGCAAAAAAAGCCATACATATCCCGGATGTCAGTAAACTTCTCCAGTCTGCTTCCTGGGAAAAAAAGATGCTGGAAGATGAGGGAGTCAAATCACTCCTGGTGCTCCCTATTGAAGAAAAAGGGACCCTGGCTGGCTTTATGGGTATAGAAATGGTCAGGGGAGTCAGGTATTGGACTGATTACGACCTGAGTCTCTTTAGGATAATAGCCAAACTATTTTTTGATGGTTTGATTAAAATTGGATCCAAGGAAGCTATAGAATATCTGGCTTACTATGATCAGCTGACTGGCCTTGCCAATCGCAGGCTTTTTTCCGACAGGCTTGATCAGCTCATAAAAATGGGCCAGCGCAAGGAGAATTTTATACCGGTAATTCTAATAGATTTGGATAGCTTTAAGATTGTTAATGACACCATGGGCCATAGTGGGGGCGATCTTCTTCTTAAAGAGGTTGCCAAGAGGCTGGAAGAGAGGGTAAGGCAGACTGATACCGTAGCCAGATTTGGTGGCGATGAGTTTTTGATTCTTTTAAATAATGTCGAGCAGTACTCTGATATAGAAAGAATTGTAAAAAAGATAATGGAATCTTTCAGTCAGCCTTTTCAGGTTCACGGACAAGATTTTTTCATCAGCGCCAGTGCAGGAGTATCAGTTTTTCCACTTGATGGCCAGGATGTTGAAAGTCTGATAAAAAATGCCGATATAACTATGTATACGGCCAAAGAAAAGGGAAAAAATCAATTTGCTATGTGTACTGAAGAAATTAAGGATACGGCCCTTCTAAATGTGAATCTATCCAACAGCCTTTACAGGGTTGAAGAAAGAGGAGAGCTGGAGCTCTATTATCAGCCACAAATTGATCTTGTCAGCGGAAAAATCTCTGGCCTTGAAGCTCTCCTGAGGTGGCGCCATCCCGAATTGGGAATGATTTCTCCAGGTCTCTTTATACCCTTGGCTGAAATGAATGGAACTATCAACAAGATTGGAGAGTGGGTTTTAAAAGAGGCTGTCAGCCAAAATAAAAAATGGCAGGAAAAAGGCTTGCCTCCTATCAGGGTGGCAGTTAATTTATCGGCCATCCAACTAAATAATCCTTCTTTTATAAAACTTGTTGAAGAATTGATTATAAAAAGTGGGATGGAAGCAGAGCTTCTGGAACTTGAAGTGACAGAAAGTGCTGCCCTTAGAGAATCGGTTAATGTTGTCGAGACCCTAAGACAGTTACAAGAAATGGGAGTTTTAATAGCCATAGATGATTTTGGAACTGAATATTCATCCCTTAAGAGGCTTAAGGAATTACCCTTTGACCGGCTTAAGATAGATATAGATTTTGTAAGTGGCATAGACAAGAGTGAAAAAGACCAGGCCATTGTAATGACTATTATCAAACTGGCCAAAAATCTCAGGGCTAAGGTTATTGCTGAGGGAGTGGAAACCTATAGTCAACTTTCTTTCCTGACTGAAAGAGGAAGCGATGAAGTCCAGGGTTACTATTTCCATAAGCCTATGCCGGCTCAGGAAGTTGAAAAATTGCTGAAGTCACAAATAAAATAAAGTGAAAAATTTCCGGAACAAAAGCTTTTCTCCTACGTCTTATATCTTATGAAGAAGAATCAAAATAAAAGGAGAGAAAGAAATTGAAAAAATTTGCAGCAATTTTATTACTGGTAGTTTTTGCTCTTACAGGATGTGGCGGTGGATCTGCCAGTCTGGGAGAAGATTTTCTGGCCAAGGCTCATGATGCAGTAAAGGAGGCCTATGGTGCTGATTACCTGCCTTCCATGGAAATTGACAAAGAGTTCTTACAAGATATTTATGGGATTCCTATGGACCAGGTAGAAGCTTATATTGCTGAGGGCCCTATGATGACCACTCATGTTGATACTTTTATTGGCCTGAGAGCTAAAAAAGGTTCAGCTGACAAACTGGCCCAGGCTATAAAAGACCACAAAACTTATTTGTTGGAGGAGAGCTTCCAATATCCAATGAATATGCCTAAAATAGAGGCAGCCGAAATTTTACAAGTTGAAGACCATGTTTTCTTTATCATGCTTGGTGGCTACAATGATAATATGGAAGAGACAGAAGAAGGAGCCTTAAAGTTTGCTCAGGAACAAACAGCAATCGGAGTTAAGGCAATAAAGGATTTGGTTAAATAATGGTTTTTAGCTCCCTGGTTTTTTTATTCAGGTTCTTGCCAATAGCATTAGTTGTTTACTTTCTAACACCCCGTTTTTTAAAAAATGGGGTGTTATTTGTAATTAGTCTTATTTTCTACGCCTGGGGTGAGCCCCGTTACATAGTGGTCATGCTGATTTCAGTCATAGCAGACTATATTATTTCAAATATCATGGAGAAGAAGGAAGATGAAAAAGTTCGCAAAGGGCTTCTTCTCCTCTCTATGCTAATAAGCCTGGGTCTTTTGATGACCTTTAAATACCTGGACTTTTTTATTGCCAATATCAATAGGATTCCCAGTCTGAGCCTGCCCTATCTTAATCTGACCCTGCCTTTGGGAATAAGTTTTTATACCTTCCAAACTATGTCTTACACCATTGACGTCTACAGGAAAAAAATTAAGGCAGAGAAGAGTTTTATAAATTTTGCTGCCTATGTTTCCCTCTTTCCCCAGCTTATCGCCGGTCCCATTGTAAAGTATGAACAAATCAGCAAGGAACTCAAGGAAAGAGAAATCAATCTTGAACAGATAAATACGGGAGTTCGCTATTTTATTCTGGGTATGGCCAGCAAGGTTTTATTGGCCAATAACCTTGGCCTTTTATGGGACGACGTTCAGATTCTGGGAATTGAAAGAATATCTACTCCTTTAGCCTGGTTGGGCATTTTAGCCTATTCCCTGCAAATCTATTTTGATTTTTCCGGTTACTCTCTTATGGCTATTGGCCTGGGAAAAATTTTAGGTTTTGAGTTTCCTAAAAACTTTGACTTCCCTTATATGTCACGCAGCATAACAGAATTCTGGCGCAGATGGCATATGACCCTGGGCAACTGGTTCAGGGAGTATGTATACATTCCATTGGGAGGTAACAGAGAAGGCTTGGCCAAACAGATTAGAAATATTTTAATAGTTTGGTTTTTAACGGGCTTTTGGCATGGAGCCAGCTGGAATTTTATAATCTGGGGTCTTTATTTCGCCTTCTTTTTGATTGTGGAAAAACTCTTTCTATTGGAGATTTTGGATAAGAAATTATTTATTTCCCACATCTACAGCAAAATTATTATTCTTTTTTCCTGGATGATTTTTGCCCTGGATGATATGGGCTTGGTAAAGGAATATTTTTTAAAGCTCATAAGCTTTGAGGGAGGCAGTGATTGGATTTATGCCCTCTCCAATTATGGGACTACCTTTATCCTGGCCTTTATTTTTGCAACTCCCTGGATAAAAAATATTCATGAAAAATATGGACAGAAAAAGTTTGTAACTGAGATTTTCCTTCTGATCCTTTTTATTTTATCAGTTGCCTATTTGACCAATAGCAGTTTTAATCCCTTTTTATACTTTAGATTTTAGGAGGTGGAGCAGATGAAAGAAAATTTAAAAGGCGGCTCTTTAAAAGATGGCCTTTTTAGTAAAAGCTTAATTATTATTTTTGGTCTGCTTCTGGCCTTGCTTTTTTTGACCGATATTTTTTTGCCAGACAAGATTTTTTCGCAGTCAGAAAACCGTTATCTGGCCAGGAAACCAGAATTTACACTTTCAGCCCTCCTAAAAGGAGACTTCACAAGTGACTATGAAAAATATATTGACGATCAGTTTGTCTTAAGAGATCAGTGGATGCTTCTTAAAGTAAGGGCGGAAAAAGCACTTATGAAAAAAGAAAATAATGCTACTGTCTTTGCCAAAGATGGCTATCTATTCAATAAGTATCTTAAAATTGGCGGATCTTTTGAACGCAACAGTAATTTGCTCCTTGACTTTGCCAAAACCTACCCAGACAGGAAAATTTATTTGGGAATTGCTCCTAACAGCTACGAAATTTTATCTGACAAGGTCCCCCGGGGACTCTACAATGTCAATCAGAAGGAGTACCTGGAAGCCTTAGGCTCTAATTTGGTTTTTCTGGATTTTTATCAGGCCCTGGCTGCTCAGAAGGATCAGTATATTTACTATAAGACTGATCACCACTGGACCATTGATGGAGCCTGGTATGCTTATGAAAGCTTTTGCAAGGAAGCTGGCCTGGAAGCAGTAAAGAAGGATTTAGCCAGGGATTGTGTGGATGATTTTAGGGGAACCTTCTATCTATCGTCAGATAAAAGCGAGGCTAGAAAAGACAAGCTTTGCTGGTACCCTGATCTTGATGCCCCTGTCATTATTGATGGGGTAGAAAAGGATTCCCTTTATGATTTTTCCTATTTAAAAGGCAGAGATAAGTACGCTATCTTTTTGCACAATAATCCTGGGATGGGCCTGATAAAAAGTGACCAGCCTTCACTCTCGGGAAAAGATAAAAGGGGCAGAATCCTGATTTTCAAAGATTCCTATGCAAATAGCTTTATCCCCTTTCTGACAGAAAATTATGAAGAAATCTTAGTGCTTGATTTGCGTTATTTTAATGGCAGCATTGCAGAAATTATGGCAGAGGGCTGGGAGGAAGTGCTTTTTCTCTTTAACTTTATTTCCTTTGCTGACGATCCTTATCTCTTAAAAATAAAAGTTTAAAAAAACATTTGACTACCAGGGGTGGACATGATATATTAGTTCATAATTTAATATTCCTTAATAAAATCGCTGATGGAGACAGTAACTTTCATTCAGAAAATCACAGAGAGCCGGGAAGAGGTGGAAGCCTGGCATGAGTAAGAAGAAAGCGAAAATCACTCCTGAGATGCGGACCGAAAGAAGAAATTCTAGTAGACTCCGACGGTATCCCTCCGTTACAGGGAGAGCATATGATGGTATGTTTCTTATATTAATGGGTGGTAGAGCGAAGTCTAAACAGACCTTCGTCCCTTTAAGGGACGGAGGTTTTTTATATTTAGAAGGGAGATAAGAAGAATGCAAAATAAAATGGTGGAATTTCGCTGGCATGGCCGTGGAGGACAAGGGGTTAAGATGGCCTGTCTGCTTTTGGCAGAAGTAGCCGCCCTCCAGGGTAAATTTGTTCAGGGCTTTCCTGAGTATGGCCCAGAGAGGATGGGGGCACCTATTACAGCCTATGACAGGATCAGCTCAGAAAGAAGCAGCATTAACTCATTTATTTACTACCCTGATTTTGTAATTGTGGTCGATGAGACCCTTTTGGCAAGCATCGATGTAACTGCCGGACTTAAAGAGGATGGAGCCCTTCTTATTAACACTCCCCTTAAGCCTGAAGAAATCAGGGACAGATTAAAGGGATGGCAGGGACGCATCTACACTATTGATGCCCGCCGCATCTCCGAAGAGATTCTGGGGCGGAATTTTCCTAACACGCCTATGCTGGCTGCTGCTGTAAAGGTAAGTGAGGTCCTTGATGAAGAAAAATTTTTGGAAGAAATCGAAAAATCATTTAAACATAAATTTGCTGCAAAGCCTCAGGTTATAGAAGGCAACATGCAAACTTTAAAAAGATCTATGGAGGAGGTAGCTGCTCTATGATAAAGGCAAAAGATATCAATGAAAATACGGCCTGGCAGGATTTAACCCCAGGTGGAGAGATTTATGAGCCTGGCACTGCCAGAGCTTTTAAAACAGGCAGCTGGAGGACTAACACCCCAATTTTTAATGAAGAAGCCTGCAAGCACTGCATGTTATGTGTTCCCTTTTGCCCCGATAGTGCCATTCCTGTAAAAGATGGCAAGCGTTTGGACTTTGACTATGACTATTGTAAGGGATGTGGCATCTGTGAAGAGGTTTGCCCCTTCCCTGGATCTATTACTATGAAAGCAGGAGGAAGCCCGGAATGAAAACAAGTTTGTCAGGCAACGAAGCAGTTGCAACTGCAATTAAGCAGATAAACCCAGATCTGATGGGAGCCTTTCCTATTACGCCATCTACCGAAATAACTGAATATGTGGCCCAGTTTATTGCCGATGGAAAGATGGACACAGAGTACGTTACGGTTGAGTCGGAGCATTCTTCTATGTCAGTTTGCCTGGCCGGTCAGGCAGCTGGAGCCCGTTCTGTTTGTGCCACCTCTTCCTGTGGTCTGGCCCTTATGTATGAAATGCTCTACGTGGCAGCCTCATCTCGTCTGCCCATAACTCTGGCCTGTGTTAACAGAGCCCTTTCAGGCCCTATCAACATCAATAATGACCATTCCGACTCCATGGGAGCCAGGGACAGTGGCTGGATTCAGATTTATGCCGAAAATAACCAGGAGGCCTATGACAACTTTATTATGGCCATGCCTGTTGGCGAATGTCCTCAGGTCAGGTTACCAGTTATGACTTGTATGGACGGCTTCATAACCAGCCACTCTGTTGAAAATATAGAGCTTTTGGACACAGAAGTGGTTCAGGAATTTGTGGGCCAATACAGGCCGGAAAATTATCTCTTGAAAAAGGAAAATCCTATGGCGGTTGGTCCTTACGATATAAGCGCCTATTTTATGGAACACAAGGTTCAGGAGGCAGAAGCCATGAAGGCAGCTAAAGAAAGAATCTTGCAGGTTGCGGCAGATTTTGAAAAAATATCGGGAAGAAAGTATGGCCTTTTAGAAGAATATAAGATGGAAGATGCAGAATATGCACTGGTTTTAATCGGTTCTTCTGCCGGAACTGCCAAAGCTGCTGTTGATCAAATGAGAGCTGAGGGCAAGAAAGTGGGAATAGTTAAGATAAGAGTTTTCCGCCCCTTCCCAGCCCAGGAACTGGCACAGGCCTTGAGCTCTGTAAAGGCAGCTGCAGTTTTAGATAAATCAGAAGGTTTTTCCAGCCAGGGTGGCCCTCTTTTTGCTGAGACCAGGAGTGCCCTCTATGATTTGGCAGACAGGCCTTATCTCATAAATATAGTTTACGGTCTTGGCGGCAGAGACTTTAAAACAGAGGATGCTCAAGCTGTTTTTGAGCGTCTTGAAGATATTGTTGCAAGCAAGGAAACAGGACCAGTTTATTCTCACATGGGACATAGATCAAAGGAGGCCTCAGTATGAGTAACTTATATAATCTGAGAAAAGAAGTAGAAAAACCACAAAGGCTTACTGGCGGCCACAGACTTTGTGCAGGCTGCGGAGCCGGCATAGTGGCTGGCAGCGTCCTCCGTGCCCTTGATGAGGAGGACAGGGCGGTGGTTACCAGCGCCACAGGCTGTCTGGAAGTTTCAACTTTTATGTATCCATATACAGCCTGGACTGACAGCTTCATTCACTCGGCCTTTGAGAATGCTGCTGCTACCTGTTCCGGAACTGAGGCTGCCTACCGGGCCCTTAAGAGAAGGGGCAGGGTAGATGAGAATTTTAAATTTATAGCTTTCGGTGGAGATGGCGGTACCTATGATATCGGTTTTCAGTCACTTTCAGGTGCCATGGAAAGAGGCCATGATATGGTCTATGTTTGTTATGATAACGAAGCCTACATGAATACAGGTGTCCAGAGAGCATCTTCCACACCAGAATTTGCCAGGACCACCACTACCCCTGTTGGCCAGGTTAAAAAGGGCAAGAAACAAAACAAGAAGGATCTGACAGAAATAATGGCTGCCCACCAGCTGGCTTATGTGGCCCAGACTGCTCCAATCGGCAACCTTAAGGATTTACACACCAAGGCTCACAAGGCGATATATACAGAAGGTGCTGCTTTTTTAAATATACTTTCACCCTGCCCCAGGGGCTGGGATTATCCTATGGAAAAACTGGCTCAGGTGACCAAACTGGCAGTCGAAACCTGCATTTGGCCCCTCTATGAAGTGGAAGACGGTCAATGGCGCCTGACCTATATACCCAAGAAAAAACTTCCCATTGAAGAATTTTTAAGCTGTCAGGGTCGTTTCCGTCACATGTTCCAGGCTGGGAATGAGTGGATGATAGAGGAGGCCCAGGAATATGTGGACAAAAAATGGGATGCCTTACTTAAGAAAGCAGGAGTATAATATTAGAGAAAAGAAAAAGTGAGAGGAGAGCCTTTTATGGGAATATCAAGCTTTAATAACCAGCTTATTTTATCCTGGATGAAGTATTTTTCAGAAAACACACCAGTGGATTTGGCAAAAATTAAAATTTTGGATATTACAGGGAGCAATAAGAATCTGATTCCAGCCATCATGACAAACCGGGAGGTTTTGGTTTTTACCGATGCAGGTCATCCTGATATTTTTTATGATATGTGGGGTGCAGAGCTGGGAGATTGCACTATCTGGTATAATGAGGGTTCAGAGCCAAGCGGCCAGATAAAATCTGACCTGGTTTCTGGCATGATTGACCGGGGAATTAATGCCTCGGCAGCCATGCTGGTTATGAATCCAAATGCCAGGACCAACCATCATATTGGTATGGAAAACAGGCGCTTTTCCTGTGGATCTGTCCAATATGTCTGCAGCGAAGTCAGAGCAGTAATCATGAACAAGCTGGATTTGTCCGACCGCGACAATATCTGCATCGTTTCCGGTGAAAGTATTGCTGTAGAATCTTCCATACTGGTCAGTGAGGGCAAGGTTATTGCTGTGGAATATGACAGCAGGGACCGGGCCACCATGCAGGAGAATGTGGCTAAGTTTGGTCTGAAAAATGTTCTGATTGTAGAATCTATTGAGGAGGCTTATCCTGCTGATTTACCCCTGCCAGATCTGGCCTTTATAGTTGCATCGCCAAGACTGGAAAAAGAAATAGAAAGCCTTTTGCGGATTAACCCTCAAATAAAAATAGTAATCTACACTCTGGACTTTGAAATACTCATGTCCTTGTCAGAAATTTTCAAAAAAAATGGACTTATCAGGGACGAAATTATTAATATTGGCGTTTCAAGGGTAAATAGTAAAAACATGATTGAGCCTTTTCCGGCTCCATGGCTTATTTCAGGAAGGAAGGAATGATTTATATGGGAATTTTACAAGATAAGGTGTCAATAGTAACTGGTGCTGCATCAGGAATGGGTAAGGCCATTGCTGAACTTTATGCAAAGGAGGGCAGCAAGGTTGTAGTAGCTGATATTAATCTAGCAGGCGCAGAGGCAACTTTGGCAGAAATAGAAAAAGAAGGCGGCAAGGGCATTGCTGTCAAGGTTGATGTAAGTAAGGAAGAGGACATTCAAGAAATGTTTCGGGCTGCCAAGGAAGCCTTTGGCGATTTGGATATTTTAGTAAATAATGCTGGCATCATGGATAACTTTGAACCAGCTGAAGTTATAACAGATCAGCTTTGGGAGAGGGTTTTTGCCATCAACACCACAAGTGTTATGAGAACTACCAGGCTGGCGATTCCTATTTTCAAGGCCAAGGGTAAGGGTGTAATTATTAACATCACTTCAGCAGGAGGACTTTACGGTTCAAGAGCTGGTGCAACCTATACTGCTTCCAAACACGCAGTCAGTGGTTTTACCCACAACGTTGGCTTCCAATATGCTCCACTGGGCATTAGATGTAACGCTATCGCCCCAGGGGCCATAAAAACAAATATAGGCGCAACTATTACTCATCCTGATGAGTTTGGTGCTTCAAGAGCTATGGCTGGTATATCCTTAAACCCAAGACAGGGTGAACCGGAAGAAGTTGCTGAAGCAGCCTTATTCTTAGCCTCAGACAGGGCCAGTTTTGTTAACGGCGAGACCATCAAGGTTGACGGAGGCTGGACCGCCTATTAATAGAGGAGATGTAAATGGAAAAAATTAGGATAATAAAAGGGGAGAGAGCTTTTCTTCTTTTCTCCCTTTTATTTTTAACTATCTTTTTTCTGACCGCCTGCGGGCAGTCGGGAAAAATAGACCAAGAGAAAAAAGTAGAAGATGAGTACCTTTCACCCTATAGTGAAGAAGAAATCGTAAAAATTTTGGAAGAGAACCTTGGTACTCTAGTTAAGGTGGAGGCTGATAGCCCTGAGAATGGGCTTAAGCCAGAAAATGGCGCCAATCCTGAGAATGGCACTGATACGAAAAATGATGCTTTTATGCTCAACTACGAAATTTTAGGAGGAAAATCGCCATCCATCTATCGTCACGAAGAGAGCAGGCAGAATATTTATATTTATCTTTTTGATTCCTTAAAGGAGAGAAAAGAGGCTAATCTTGATAGCAGGAACTTATTTGCCTTTACAGGACATAGTTACACTGTAGCCAACAATGCCATCATCGGGAGTGTCTATCTCTGGGAGGATCAGGCTGGCCTTGAATTTGTCAAAGAATTGTCAGATACAGTTTTGAAGAAGCTGAACCCTTATCAGGAGGCCCAATATTTGGGGCAAAGTGATAAGTGGACCGCCCAGGTAGATATCGGATGGTACGAATATTTTGCTAAGGACGAAAATGGCACTTTGATTTATGAATCATGGTCCTCTAAAAGTGGCAGAGCTTTTTATAGAGGTGAGGATGTAGATTTTGAGGTCAGCTATAAATTAGCTTTCGGGCCATCCAGCAGCCAAAGTGGTAATACTTATTTAAATGGTAAGGAGCTGAATTTTGGTTCCAGTTCGGGTTCAGGAAGCATGGGAATAAAAAACCTGGAGCTTGTAAGCCTGCAGCTTGACTGGAAGGGACAAAGTGAAGCCATCGATCTTTTAAGATGAAATTATTTGTAATCAGACTCTAGCTTTTCAAGGAAAAAACTGCTATAATGCAAAAGTGTTGCTGAAATCTTGTCTTTCTTGCAAGATTTCAGCTTATATGGGGGCGTGGCGCAGCTGGGAGCGCGTCTGAGTGGCACTCAGAAGGTCAGGGGTTCGATCCCCCTCGTCTCCACCAA
>CAZUPR010000008.1:26881-43967 GCA_964622305.1 uncultured Eubacteriales bacterium | reverse complement strand
GTCCACTGGTTTAGGATTTCTCTTTTGGATATTTTTTTAGGTAAATGAGCAACAGAATCTTCTGTGAACACAGCCATACCCAGGCTGGTTACAATATTATCAATACCATGGTTTATTTCTGCATCGAGGTGGTAGGGTCTGCCGGCCAGAACTATACCAACCAAATTGTTTTCTTTAACAAATTTAAAGGTTTCTTCACCTTTTTTACGCATGATTTCTTTAACTTTCTTGTCTTCCTTGCGTCCCTCTATAATGGCCAGCCTTATATCCGCTTTGCTGACTCCTAAATCAGCCAGGGCTTCATAGAGACGGTCAGCCAGTTTGCCATCATCATCATAGGGTAAAAATGGAGCAATATAATTTATCTTATTCTCTTTTAAGAGATCCACGTTGTTTCTGATTAGCTCAGGGTAACCCGAAACTACCGGGCAGTTAAAGTTGTTATCGGCCTCACCATATTCCCAAACCTCTTTGTTAAGAGATGGATAGAAGATGGTATCAAGGCCGGCTTCTACAAGCTCGGCAATATGACCATGAACAACCTTGGCTGGATAGCAGGCTGATTCTGATGGTATGGTTTCTATACCTTTTTCGTAAACTTCCTTAGTTGTTTCCCTGGAAAGTACAGTTTGAAAACCCAGGCGCTCAAAGAAAGCAAACCAGAAAGGATAGTTTTCATACATATTAAGGACTCTGGGAATACCTATCTTTTTGCCATCCTTATTCTTGGACTCATAAGAGAATAGAAGTTCTTTTTTGTATTTGAAGAGGTTGGGCAAATCTTCCCTGGTCTTAGTCTTGGTAAGTGGAAACTCACACTTATTGCCGGCTATATATCTTTGTTTGTCGTTAAAAATGTTGATTGTTAAAAGACAGTTATTAGTACAGCCACCACATCTTGCATGGCGGAGTTCATATTTTTGGTTTTGCAGTTCTTCATAGGAAATAAGGGATGATTTTTCCTGAGTCTGCTTTTCTCTGGCAATCAAAGCGCAGCCAAAAGCACCCATGAGCCCGGCTATTTCTGGTCTGACCACCTGTCTGCCAGTGACGATTTCAAAGGTTTTTAAAACAGCGTCATTATGGAAGGTGCCACCCTGAACTACAATTTTTTCGCCCAGTTGATTACCAGGACCTATTTTAATAACCTTGTAGAGAGCATTTTTTACCACTGAATAGGCCAGGCCTGCTGAAATATCTCCAATAGTAGCTCCTTCTTTTTGAGCCTGTTTTACCTTTGAGTTCATAAACACTGTACATCTGGTTCCCAAATCAACAGGTTTTTCGGCATAAAGGGCAGCCTCTACAAAGTCTGGTAAATCAATATGAAGGGAACGGGCAAAACTTTCTAAGAAAGATCCACAGCCCGAAGAGCAAGCTTCATTTAAGAGAATCTTTTCTAAAAAGCCATTTTTTGCTGTCAGACACTTCATGTCCTGACCACCAATATCCAAAATAAAGTCTACGCCTGGCAAGAAGAAATCTGCTCCTTTGTAGTGAGCCATAGTTTCAACTTCTCCAAAGTCTGCTGAAAGGGCATTTTTAATTAAACCCTCACCGTAACCTGTTACACAAGCTGCCTTAATCCAGGCTTGATCAGTTAGTCCCTCATAAATTTCGCTTAAGATTTCCTTGGCGGCAATCAGGGGAGTGCCTCTGTTACCCCTGTAAAATTCATAAACAATATGGTTTTCCTGGTCCAGAAGAATAGCCTTGGTAGTAGTAGAGCCAGCATCGATACCCAAAAAGAGTGGGCCTTGAGCTTCATTCAGGCTCTTTCTTTCCAAACTGTTATCATGCCTTTTCAGGAAAGCTTCATAGTCTTCCTTATCTGCAAATAATCTGTCTAAATTATGAACAGCCTCGCCCTCATCCAGATTTAGATTGTTAAATTTATTGTAGATTTCCATTAAGCTTTGAGTCTTGTCGCCAGCCAGAAGGGCTGCACCAATAGCTACATAGTATTGGGCATCCTCTGGAAAAAGAACCTGTTCAGGTTTTAAATCCAAAGTCTCTATAAAGCGCGTTCTGAGCTGGTCCAGAAAATACAGGGGCCCACCCAAAAAGGCAACATTACCCTGAATTCTCTTACCACAGGCCAGACCACTTATAGTCTGGTTAACTACAGCCTGAAAAATACTGGCTGAAATATCCTCTATCTTTGCTCCTTCATTCAGGTAGGCCTGAATATCGGTTTTAGCAAAAACGCCGCAACGTGAAGCTATAGGATAAATTATCTGATGTTTCTTAGCCTGCTCATTAAGATCAGAAACTGTTGTATCCAAAAGAGCCGCCATTTGGTCTAAAAAGGCCCCTGTACCGCCGGCACAGGATCCATTCATTCTCTGGTCAATATTCTTGCCAAAGAAGGTTATCTTGGCATCTTCGCCGCCAAGTTCTATGATTACATCTGTATTTTTTAAGTTTCTCTCTACTGCCTCTGTGCAGGCAATAACCTCCTGATGAAAATCTATTCCGAGACTTTCTGCCAAGGACAGGCCACCAGATCCTGTAATGGAAAAGCTCATATCATTACCACCGAAACGGGCAATAAGATCCTTTAACATACTTTTTAAGGTCAGCCTGGTCTCAGAAAAATGTCTTTTATATTTTTTATAAATAATTTGGTTTTCTTCATCAAGAACAACTATTTTTATTGTTGTTGAGCCGAGATCTATTCCGACTTTTAACAGTTCCTTAGTGTTAAGGGTCACAGCTGTCCTCTCCTTTTATAATATTTATATAAGGGCAGCCCTAACAAATATATAACCCCTGCTTGGCCTATAAAAACCTGACTTGCTATAAGCCAGAAAGGCAGGGCATAAAACCAAGACAGGGCCGCCCCTACAATTATTCCGTTTATAAAACAGGGCCAAAAAGCAGCCAGATAAAGATTTTTGCTTTTAGTCATCAAATAGAGACTCAAAAAACTGGCTGTTCCACCCACTAACATGTCTATAATTCCAAGTGGACTAAAATAGTTGGCAATAATTGCCCCTAAAGTCAGCCCTGTAATATTTCTTTTGTCCAGCAATACTAAAAAGACCAGGGCTTCCGACAGCCTAAATTGAATAGGGCCATAGGAAAATGGTGCTAAAACCAGGGTCAGGGAAGCATACATAGCTGCCAAAAGTGCTGACTGAGCTAAAAATTTTGTATTTTTATAATTCAAATTTTTTCTCCTGATTTTTATATTTTAGTTATTTGCTGCTTCTTCTGCTCCTTTTTTGGCAAGGTCATCGGCTATTTCATTATATTTATCACCAGAGTGTCCTTTTACTTTAATCCATTGAATTTTATCAAGACCTATTTTATTTTCTGCCAAATCCAGGAGTCTTTCCCAAAGATCGCGATTTTCAACAGGCTGTTTTTTTGAATTCAACCAATTGTTTTGTCGCCACTTTACATACCATTTATTTTTAAAACAATTTAGAACATAGGCAGAATCGGAGTGCACTGCCAGTGGAACCTTATCCGTTTTCAATTCTTCAAGGGCCCTAATAACAGCAGTCAGTTCCATCCTGTTATTAGTGGTGTTCTTCTCGCCACCATAAATTTCTTTATAGTAATCCTTGTACATGAGGACCGCAGCCCAGCCTCCGGAATTTATTTCCTGCTGGTTGTTGGAACATGCCCCATCTGTATAGATTACAATCTGATTTTCTTTCATTATACCCTCTCCAAATCTTACTTTATCATTCTCGCAGTTTGATATATTTGACGCTGTCTAAATTGCTCCGGGCAATCTCTTCCTCTTCCACAGTAATTTTACCAAGCTCTTCCATTCTGGTCAGTACCAGTTTAGCCCTTTTAATCATGCTGTCCTGCCTGTTGGAAGGCGAGTGCATGGTGGGATTTTGAATAATCCCTGTAATAATAGAGCTCTCCTCAAGAGTCAGGCCCTTGGGTTCTTTATCAAAATAATATTTGGAAGCTTTTTTGATTCCATATCCGGAATCACCAAAATAAACCTTATTAAGATAGGCATAAAGAATATCTTCTTTTGAGTATTCCCTCTCTATTTTCAAGGCTGTAATGGCTTCTGTGATTTTTCTTTCCAGAGTCTTTTCTCTCTGGTCAAGATATGTAATTTTAACTAATTGCTGGCTAATGGTTGAGCCACCCTCAGCTCCAAATCCATTTTTAAAATTAGCAAACAAGGCTCCGGCAATTCTTATAGGATCTACACCGGAGTGTTCATAAAATCTCTGATCTTCAATTGCTAATAAAGCATCCAGGACATAGGGACCCAAATCATCCAGAGAGTCAAAATAGTCCCTGGAGTCCAAAATAAGAAAACCTGATTCTTCATTAGGGTCTGTCAGCTGATAATAAAAACTTTCACTATCTATTTCGGGTAAAAGCGAAACGATATTTACGGCCGTCATGGCAGAAAAAATCAGCAAAAGAGAGAGGAGAACTATAAAAAACTTTTTCATTTTAAAGCAACTGCTTCAATTTCAACTAAGACATCCTTGGGGAGTCTTGCTACCTCAACGGCACTTCTTGCTGGGTAGGCAGTGAAATAAGTCTCGTATACAGCATTCATAAGAGCAAAGTCATCCATGTTCTTTAAAAAAACTGTTGTTTTTACCACATGATCAAGACTTAAACCAGTTTCTTCAAAAATGGCCTTAAGGTTGTCCAGCGACTGCCTGGTCTGTGCTTCAATTCCCTCTGGGATCATTTGAGTGACAGGGTTTATTGGTATTTGGCCTGATGTAAAAATCAGGTTGCCTGCATCTATGGCTTGGGCATAAGGTCCAATGGCCACCGGTGCTTTATCTGTGCTGATTGTCTTTTTCATTTTCTTCACCTCGACTTATCATACACCTATATTATACTACAATTTTTATTTTTTAGCTTCTTGTCTCAAAATGGTCAAATTTTTCTTGTAAAATCTCCTTAAACATTTCCAGCTCCTGAAGGCTAAAAGGAGTGAAAATTTTATCTTCAATCTGCCCCTCTTTAGGATTGTAATTCTGCAAAACATATTTCCTGCTGCCTTGAAGCCAGTCAGCTATTTTTATCAGGTCCTTCTCTTCATGGTGTTCTTTCATTATGGTTGTTCTAAACTCATAGTCAAGGCCAGAGTTCCTGATTATGTCGATAGACTGGATGATCCTTGAGATATCCAGGTGCTTTAAGCCAGCTGTTTGGGCATATTTGTCCGGGCTGTTTTTTATGTCCATGGCAATATAGTCCAGCAAATTCTCCTCCAGGAGTTTTTTTAATACCAAAGGTTCATAACCATTGGTATCCAATTTTACCAGAAAACCTTTTTCCTTAACTTTTATAATAAAATCTGCCAGCCCAGGCCAAAGTGATGGTTCTCCACCAGTTATTACCAGTCCCTCTATCAGGCCTTTTCTCTTATCCAAAAAATCAAAAATTTCCTTTTGAGGAACAGCTGGAAGATTCCTAGGACTTTTGACTAGTTCTCCATTGTGGCAAAAGGGACAAGAAAAATTGCAGCCTCCTGTAAAAACAGTAGCTGCAATCTTCCCTGGATAATCCACAAAGGAGTTTTTAATAAACCCTCTGATCATTTATTTATTCTCCTTCTACTTTAAAGGTTAATCTTTCTTTAAATTCTTCTTGTTTACCCTTGTTCCAGTTAGCAATAGGTCTGTAGTAACCAACTATTCTGGACCAAACTTCAGTGTCTTTACCACAGGTTGGGCAGGCAAATTCTTCGCCAACAATGTAGCCGTGGTCTTCGCAGATACTAAAGGAAGGTGAGTGAGTAAAGTAAGGAATTTCATATTTTTCCATTACTGTCCTTATTAATGCCTTCATGGTGTCTATGTCGCTAATTTTCTGCCCTGTAAAACCGTGGAAGACTGTTCCGCCAGTGTATCTGCACTGTAATTCTTCTTGTAAATCCAAAGCTTCAAAGATATCGTCAGTATAACCAACTGGCAGCTGAGTGCTATTAGTGTAGTACTTCTCGTCATTACCAGCTGCAATAACATCGCCATTGAATTTTTCTAAATCCAGGCGGGCAAAACGATAAGCTGTACTTTCAGCCGGGGTTGCTTCCAGGTTGTACATGTTGCCTGTTTCTTCCTGATATTCAACCAAAGCATCTCTCATATAATCAAGAACTTTAAGGGCAAAGTTTTTACCCAGTTTTGTTGAAAGGTCAACTTCTTTGCCAAAGAAGTTCTGCACACATTCGTTCATGCCAGAAATTCCAATTGTGGAGAAGTGACTCATCCAATATTGATTAAAGCGTTGGTGGATATCTGCCAAATAAAATCTGCTATATGGGTAAAGTCCCATGTTTGTGTTTTGCTCAATAACTTTTCTTTTGCTTTCCAGGCTGGATTTAGCTAAATCCATGAGTCTTCTTAATCTTTCAAAAAATTCTTCTTCAGTTTTGGCAATATATCCCAATCTTGGAAGGTTAATGGTAACAACCCCAATACTTCCTGTTAGCGGATTTGCTCCAAAGAGACCACCGCCTCTTTTTCTAAGCTCCCTGTTATCCAGTCTCAGTCTGCAGCACATACTTCTTACGTCATCTGGTGACATGTCGGAGTTAACAAAGTTTGCAAAATAAGGAATGCCGTATTTTGCTGTCATTTCCATAATCATATCTGTAACGGGGCTGTCCCAGTCAAAGTCTTTAGTTATGTTGTAGGTGGGAATAGGGAAGGAGAAGATACGTCCTCTGGCATCGCCTTCCATCATGACTTCACAGAAAGCCATGTTAATCATGTCCATCTCTTTTTGATAATCCCCATAAACTGACATAGCCTGATGTTTGCCACCAATTATTACAGGTTGATTTTTTAAGGATCCTGAAACCTTTACATCCATGGTTATATTAAAGAAAGGAGTGTGGAAACCCACTCTTGTTGGTACGTTCATATTAAAAACAAATTTTTGAATTGACTGTTTTACTTCTTTATAGCTAAGGTTATCGTTTCTGACTAAGGGAGCAAGATAAGTGTCGAAACTTGATACTGCCTGTGCTCCGGCAGCCTCGCCTTGGAGAGTATAAATAGCATTAACCAGTTGTCCTAAAGCTGTATCAAAGTGTTTTGGTGGTGAGCTTTCTACCTTTCCATAAGCTCCTTTGAATCCTTTTAGCAGAAAATCCTCTAAGCTCCAGCCACAGCAATAAGTTGAAAGCAGGTTAAGGTCGTGAATGTGTAAATCACCTGAGTTATGGGCCTGGGCAATAGTGTCATCATAAACCCTCTGCAGCCAGAAGTTTTTAGTGGCAGCTGAAATGATATAGTTATTCAAACCCTGGAGGGAAAAGCCCATGTTTGAGTTTTCCTTTACCTGCCAGTCAGCTTTATCAAGGTAATCGTCAACCATTTTTTCTGAGTCAATAAGAACTTTCTTTTGTTCTCTGATTTCTTCGTGCTTTAAACGATATCTTATGTACTGTCTGGCCAGCTTCTTTTCACCAAAATCCATAAGAGTCATTTCAACGATATCCTGAACTTCCTCTACACTTGGAATGCCTTCAGCAAATTTATTATCAGCCTGGGTTCTGGTAATTTCATAAACTACCTTATCAGTAACTACTGATGCCAGCGATTTTAGCTCTGAGTCTCTTCTGTCCGGATAAACTGCAAGGGCACCTTTAAAGATGGCATTGGCAATTTCATCACGGTCAAAATTTTCAACTCTTCCATCTCTCTTTAAAATTTTCTTGGGTGTAGAGTCCTGAAAAACCGTTTCCGCGTGCATTTTAACTACCTTACTCATATCCGAAAACCTCCATATCTAGTGTGATGAGTTCATTGTACACCTATATGTAGGCTATTGCAAGATTTCTTTTATTAAATATTGGGCTATTTTCTTATTCTTCCTGTTGAGAGTCATTTTAATTTCGCCAACTATTTGGTTTACACCTGTACCCATACGACCGGCCCCAAATAAATCCTGTAAACCCTCGTTTTGAATGGAATATTCTATGCCTTCCTGCTCCAAGACGGATCTGATTAAGGCGATTTCTTCCTTGGAGTAAGGCAGCGAAATTACTTCTAAAACATCTTCATCCTCTTTAGCAATAAACTCCAGGGATAGAGAATTCATACAATACCTGCTCTCCTGGGCAAAATAATGGCCTAAATGGCCCTCACAAATAGCGCAGAGGGCTTCTGTCCTTTCATATCCCAAAGAGTAATCTTCTTCATAGGCCAGGTTTTCTGCTACCAAGGGTTTTTTGAAGGAAGGCCAGCCACTTCCAGAATCATACTTATCTTCAGAGGAAAAAAGCTGAGCCCCACAGCCCCGGCAGAGATAAATTCCTTCTTCATAAAAATCATTATATTGGCCTGTAAAAGGAGCTTCCGTGGCCTTTTCCCTCAGGACCTTATATTCATTCGGGCCTAACTCTTTCTTCCAGTCTATTTTCTTATTCATCCCTCTCCCCCATTTCTCTTAAGGCTGTTCTTGCCAAAAGCCTGATACTCTTACCCTTGGCAACCTTGGCCAGCAACTCATTTTTTAAAAAGAATTCTATTACTCGGTCGCCTCTTTCTTCCTGGACTTGATAGTTCCTGCCCTTTTCAATAACTTCCCCGATGAAATCCTTGCACTTATAAATCTTAAATCTCTCCATGTCCAGGTCCATAGCCTGAACCTCTAAAAAATTGACTATAATCTCTTCATAGCTGGCTTGGGGTCCTAAATCTAAAAGTTCAGCCACCCTGGGTATGATTTCCTCAAAGAGGGTCCGTTTACTTGGCGGAGCCTCTATATTGAGAGCTTTAATGAATTCCAAAATAAATTTTTCTGGCAAATCTCTAAGAAAGGAAAAGAAATAATCTTCATCATCAAGCCTTTCTAAGTAGAAAAAGTTCCCGTTCAAATTATCAAGCTTTGCTAAAGCATCGTAGTAGCCCAGTTTGAGCTGTTCTCTGGCCCTGGCATTGTCAAAATCCAGGATACCCGATAAATTGTGCTTAGGTTCTATTATTTTTATCTGCACATCCTGGTCTGAAAAATCGATATTTTTCCTGCGTCCAAAGCTATTAAGTCTGATTTCCCAAATTTCCTTGTAGCCTTTATTAACTAAAAGATCCGTTGGCAGGGCATTATAGACACCACCATCCAGATATTTAATACCGTGGAATTTATCCATCTTAAAATGTGGCAGGGCTGAGCTTGCCAGAAGATAATTTTTTAATTCTCCTTTAGGAATTTCATCAATAAAAATTTCTACTGGCTTCATTTCTGTCAGGGAAAAGGTCACTATCCCAAAATCTATTTTCCTCTCCCTGATTTTTTCTTCGTGAATATATTGATCCAGAATTTGCTGGGCCATGGAAATATCAATGCCGCCTTCTTTGATGATATCGGCAATCTTTCTAAACTCCTTAAAATCCTCCATTTTTATTCCCAGGACTTTTTCTTCAGAGATATTTTCCCAGATAGAGTGAAGCTGATCAGTGTCACCCTGGGCAATCATGGCTCCATTGATTGAACCTATAGAAGTTCCACTTACACCTTTAAAGTCAATCCCTTTTTCCATAAAGGCTCTGGCTGCTCCGGCCTGATATGAACCCCGGGCACCTCCACCTTCTAGCGATAATCCAAGCATCTTATTTTTTGTAAAAAAATATAAGCCTTGCGGCTTATATTTCATACTCTCCTTTACGAAGCATCTTAATATATTGTGTTCTTTCATAAGCCCATGGGTTGCTTACATGCACTTTTGATAATTTCCCTTTAAAGTCATCTATTGATTTATAGCCTTTTCTGTCCATCCAATCTGTAAGGTCCTTTTCCATGGTGGCAATGTGTCCCATACCATTCTTATAAATTGTGCTGACAACCTCTACAGCGCTGGCACCAGCCAGAAGCATTTTAATCATATCATCGCCAGTGGCAACTCCGTTGTTAGCGCAAAGATCCAGGCCAACCTTGCCGCTTAAAAGACCTATCCATCTGAGGCTGCTGCCATTTCTGGAGGAGTCTGTAAGATCAAATTTTGATACAGTGACCTCTTTTTCTATGTCTATATCTGGATTAAAGAGTCTGTTAAAAAGAACCACTCCTTCCACGCCAGCCTGGTCTAAGTTGGTTACAAAGGTAAAAATACTGGTATAGTGAGGGCTAATTTTTACAGAGACAGGAATATCTACCACTTTTTTTATTTCTTTTAAAATGTTGATTCTCTTATCTTCAATTTCTGCCGGGTTTTTAGTGATACCAAAGGAATAAGAGTACATGTTTGCCTCTATAGCATCGGCACCAGCTTCAGCAAGTTTTTTTGCATATTCAACCCAAACATCCTTGTTTACGCAGTTAAGACTGGCAATTAGAGGGATTGAAATTTCATCTTTTGTTTTCCTGATCCAATAGAGATGCTCTTCTGCTGCATCCAGGTCCATTTCTGGAAAGATATTTCTCATTTCAGCGTTAATATCATCATACTGGGTCAGTTCCTGACGCCACTTATTATTTTTAAGGGCAATTTCTTCCTCGAAAAGAGACTTAGTAACAATGGCTGCAGCTCCAGCTTCTTCCAATTGTTTAATTTTGTCTAGATTGGCTGTCATCTCACTGGCTCCTATAATAATAGGACTTTTTAATTCCAACCCCAAATATTTTGTTTTTAACATAGGGCAAGCACCTTCCTTTTATATTTAATTTTTATATGTTATAATCTCCTTTGCAAACAAGAAAACCACCCCGAAGGAGAATAACTTATGTTACAATATCTTGCCTTTGCTGCTTTCATCGCTTTTGTCCTCTACATGGCCAGACCTCAGCGTCCGGACAAGGTTTACCATTCTGAAGAGGAAGTAAGGGAAGAAGTCAGACAATATAAAGAGAACTCAAATATCAACAAAGAAGATTAAAAGCTGAGGCCAATCAGATGAGCCATCAGCTTTTCTTTTTATCTTTTAAAAAAGGCTGCTGATGTCCAGAATAAGTGAAACTGTACCATCACCAAGAATAGCTGCTCCTGCAATTCCTCTGGTATCCCGTAAGATGCTGCCCAGGGAATTTATTACAATTTCTTGCTGGCCAATCAGTTCAGAAACAACCAAGCCTATTCTTTGTTCGCCCTTTCTTACAACAACCACAAAGAGCTCTTCTTCTTTTTCTATTTCAGATTTTACATCCAAAACTTCAGCCAAATTAACTAAAGGAAGCACATTCCCTCTAAGAACCATAACCTGCTGACCTTGAATATTTTTGATTTCATCACATAAAACGCTGGTGGTTTCATCAATGTTGGCCAAAGGAATGGCATAAACTTCTTCCTTTACCTTAACCATAAGAGCCTGGATTATTGCCAAAGTAAGAGGCAATTTAATAACAAACTTACTGCCTTCACCTCTTTTTGACTCCAGATGAACTGATCCTCTTAGAGAGCTGATTTTTTGACGGACAACATCAAGGCCAACTCCACGGCCTGAAACATCAGTAACTTCTTTAGCAGTACTAAAGCCAGCCTCAAAAATAAGGTTATTTATAACATGATCCGACAGATTTCTACTCTCTTCTTCTGTAATTACATTTCTCTCGACGGCTTTTTCTCTTACCACTTCTGTATTAATACCAGCTCCATCGTCTTCAACAACAATAAGCACGGAGTTACCTTCCTGGGAGGCCGATATCCTTACAGTACCTTCTCTTGGCTTGCCTGTTTTTAAACGTTCCTCATGACTTTCTATCCCGTGGTCCAGAGAGTTTCTGATTAAGTGAACAAGGGGGTCACCAATTTCATCAATTACTGTCCTGTCCAGCTCTGTTTCTTTTCCTTCCATGATAAAGTTTATTTCCTTATCTAAATCTCTGGAAAGATCCCTGACCATTCTTGGGAATCTGTTAAATACTTGCTCTATTGGAACCATGCGGACATACATGACTATGTCTTGTAAATCGGTTGTTATACGGCCTACTTGCTCAATGGTTTCATTGAGGGAGGCCCCGTCACCAGCATCATGTATTTGTTCCAGTCTGGTCTTGTTGATAACCAGCTCACCAACAAGATTCATAAGTGTATCAAGTTTACTAATTTCAACTCTTACTGTCTTTTGAGCAAACTTACCAGCATCTTTAGCTGGTCCGCCTGCAGGGGTTTGGGAGCTTACTTTGCTTCTTTCTTCCTGTGGGCCTGCTCCTTTATCCTGCTTGATTTCTTCTTCTGCTATTTTTGCTTCTATCTCTTCAATTGCAAGGAATTCACAGTCTTCAACAACTGAAACTTCACTTATATTATTAATGGCATTCCTTACTACATCTATTTCTTCTTCTGATATAAAATAGACCAAAATCTCACGGTCAAAGTTTTCATCTTCTATTTCCTGGGTGTGAGGTATTGACTTAATAATATCTCCTAGGCCTTCAAGCGCATTGAAAATCATAAAGGCTCTTACGGACTTCATGACACATTGTTCATCCAGCATTATTTTAAAGAAATAGGTGTTAGCTCCGCCAGCCCTGGCTTTTTCCAGCATTTCCAGGCCATAATCATCCAGATGCTTTCTGGCATCTATACACTTTGAGCCGCTTTGTTCCTGTGCTGGTCCTGGCTCTGCCTTGGCCTCAGGTTTTTTTTCTTCTTTTGCTTTTTGAGGCGCTGAATCTCCTCTTTCAAGGATTTCCAAGGTGTTAATTAATTCGCTAACATCAAATTGCCTGTCATCCTGGGCAATTATGCTTTCAACCATATCTTCTAAGGTATCAACGCAAAGGAAAAGAACATCGTTAATTTCCTGATTTACTTTTAATTTATCTGAACGCAACTTATCCAGCAAGTTTTCCATATTATGGGTCAAATCTGCAATGTTTTCAAAGCCCATGGTGGCCGACATACCCTTTAGAGTATGAGCTGAGCGAAAAATCTCGCCAATAGCCCCCTTGTTTTCATGTTCTCTTTCAAGAACCAGAAGTTGTTCATTTAATACTTGCAAATGCTCCCTGGATTCCTCCAGGAAAAGGTCCATATAGTTGTTAAATTCCATCTACTTCACCCCAGTTATTTTTCTTCTACCCTTGATTTCTATTATAGCTTGTTCTTTTAATAACTTCACCTATTTTACTGCTTATATGATCGTATCCCTGCTCAGAGTGAGGGATATTACAAGCGGAGCAATTTTTTATACCCTTTTGTGACCAGCTAAAGTTACCGCCACAATCTTCACCTAAAGAATAAAGAGGGCAATAACAAAAAAGGCAATTAAAAAAGTCCGTGCTTTTCATTTTATGACAGGGGAAATACTCACATTTATCATTTTTAAAATATTTGTAGTTCTCACTTTTTATAGTTTCCACAATAAATTCCTCCCATTTGAATTACCCCATAATGTGGACTCTTTAAACTTTTGCAGCCATAAAAAAATTCCTGATATTTTGACTGTCCAGATTTTCCACTTGCCAATCTTCGTATATTTTTACTTCTTTAAAGCCTGCTTTTCGTAGAAGGGCTTCTATCTCTTGTGGGGGATAATATTTTTGGACGTGGTATTCATTAAAACGCCTGTAGGAATCATTGGCTTCTTTAATGAAAAAAGAAATGTCTATTTCTATCCTTTCCTTATTGGAATTATAGTTGTTTTCCCAAATATAGACAATTTCATCTGTGTTATATGTATAAATTTCCTGACCAAGGATCTTCTCAAACTTGTTGAGGGTATTCATATCAAAAATAAAGAGGCCATCCTGATCCAGGGCAAGAAAAGCAGCCCTGAAAAGATTTTCTAATTCCTTAGGGTCAGTAAAATAATTCAAGGTGTCAAAGGTTGATAAGAGACATTCAAACTGTGAAGAATAGTCCAGGTCTTTCATATCCATCTGGATAAATTCTCCACTAAGACCTTTTTGGGCATAAAGTTTTTTTGCTTCTTCCAACATTTCTGCTGATAAATCTAAATTAGTAACCATATAGCCCTTCTGGCTTAAGAGAGAGGAAATCCTTCCTGTACCCGAGCCAAGATCAAGAATTTTTTTACATCCTGGTCTTTTACTCTCTATAATTTCCTCTATAAAATCACCCCAGGCCTGATAAGGAATATCTTCCATAAGCTTATCGTAAACTGATGCCAGATTCTTATAAATCATCTTGATTGGCACCTAATTTGTTTACAGATTCCTGCCAGAGTCTTTCTATATCATAAAATTCCCTCTCGGTTGGAGTAAAAATGTGGACTAAAAGAAATCCATAGTCCAGGATAATCCAGCGTCCCTCTTGATAGCCTTCCCGTCTGATAACAACTTCACCATTCTTTTCCATTTCTTCTTCAACAAAATCAGCAATGGCCTTGGTTTGTCTGTCATTGTTACCTGTAGCCACAATAAAGTAATCAGCAATAAAACCCTTATCCTTAAATTCAATAGTAGATATTTTTCCACCTTTTTTCTCTTCAATTGCCTTTATAACTAAATCAATATATTTTTCCAAAAGAACCTCTCCTTTTTATTTTTTATTTTCCAGCCTCATTATAAAATCATTTCGGGCCTCTATGCTCAATGGATGTAGAAGTAAGCCCCTTTGTAAAATAAATTCAATTAAAGAATTAAGTGTTGCAAGGTAGGCCTGGTCCAAATCTTCTGAAGCCATTTTCCTGAATTTATCAAGGCCAGGATAATTTCTGCCTGGTTCAATAAGATCAGCCACAAAAATCAGTTTGCCCAATTGACTAAAATTAGGTCTGCCGGTGGTATGATAACGAATGGCATCTAAAACTTCTGTATCTTCAATACCCAGATCTTCCTGGGCTATTATTGCTGCAGCCAGCCCATGAAGGAGTGAAGGATCCCTTTTTTCTAAGTCACTTAACTCAAAGCCAGCCTCTGTAACCAAAGCCAGCAAATCTTGATCAGACATATCTTTAGCATAATCATGGAGAAGAGCAGCCTTCCTGGTTTTTTCCAAATCCAGACCATGCTTTTCTGCAAGCTCCAAGGCGGTCTCAACGACCCTCAATGTATGTTCAAATCTGTAAGGGCTAACCTTTTGGCCCAGGTCTCTCTTTAAATCCTGGTAAGATTTATTTTCCATCAAGATAAAGCCCCTCTTTCCAGATATAAGCTTCTACACTTTCCGGTAAAAGATATTTAATGGTTTTATCTTCCCTTACCCTGCTTCTAATATCAGTTGATGATATTGCCATAGCCGGTACTTCCAAGGTGTGGATCTTCTCAAGTTTCTCCGGCGGCAGAACAACCAGTTCCCTGGCTTTCAAATCGTCCAGATCATAACCAGCCCTGGTGGCGGCTACAAAATTACAATAATCTAAGAGCTCATTAACCCTGTGCCAGTTTAAGATTTCTTTAATAGCGTCAGCTCCGGTTATAAAGTAGATTTCCTCTTCTGGGTATCTTTGCTTAAAAAGTCTTACCGTATCATAGGCATAAGACTTTCCCGGGCGGTCTATTTCAATCCTCGAAACTTTAAAATCCTTGTGGGAGGTTACTGCCAAAACCGTCATTAAAAATCTGTCTTCCTGTGAAGAAAGTTCTTCAATGTTTTTGTGGGGTGGCTTACCCGAGGGGACAAAAAATACCCTGTCCAGATCAAAGGCTTTACGGGCTGCTTCTGCAGTTACCAAGTGGCCATAATGGATAGGATCAAAGGTTCCGCCCATTATGCCAAAAGCTGGTTTTTTCATCTTATTTCTCCATTACCACTTATTTGGTATTTATAGCTGGTCAAATGCTGAACTCCCATTGGACCCCTGGCATGCAATTTTTGTGTTGAAATCCCAATCTCGGCACCAAAGCCAAACTTGCCACCATCACTAAAACGGGTGGAAGCATTAACATAAATTGCTGCAGCATCAACTTCTCTGTGAAAACGCCTGCTGTTTTCATAATCAGAAGTTATTATAACTTCTGAGTGACCAGAACCAAACCTATTAATATGAGCCACTGCCTCATCAAAGGAATCTACTACTTTTACCGCAAGAATCATATCCAAAAATTCTGTGGCAAAATCTTCCTGACTGGCTTCTTTTGCTCCTTTCAGAAATTCTTGTGCTCTTGAGCAAGCCCGTAATTCAACAGAGTGTTTTTGTAAAAGTTCTTCCATTGGAGGAAGGATTTTTTCTGCAACTTCTTTGTGGACCAAAACAGTCTCAAGGGCATTGCAAACTCCCGGCCTTTGAGTTTTACCATTTTCAATGATTTTTAAGGCCATTTCTAAATCTGCAGACTGGTCAACAAAGGCATGGCAGTTACCTGTTCCTGTTTGAATTACCGGAATCTTAGCATTGTCAATAACTGCATTGATAAGGCCCTGACCGCCCCGGGGAATAAGGACATCTATATATTGGGTAAGCTGCATCATCTTGTTGGCCATCTCTCTTGATGTATCCTCAAGTAACTGCAGGGAAAACTTGCCGGCCTTAGTATTTTCCAGTGCCCCCTGCAAGATCTCCACAATTTTCATATTAGAATTTATGGCGTCCCTGCTGCCTCTTAAAATAACTGCGTTGCCAGCCTTAAGACATAAACCGGCAGCATCTGCAGTTACATTAGGCCTGGCTTCATAAATAATTCCAATAACGCCCAAAGGAACCTGAACCTTTTTGATTTCCAGGCCATCCTCGCTGATCCAGCTCTCCCTGGACTCGCCAATTGGGTCCTTAACCGAAATCAATTGACTTAAACCCTGAGCCATATCGGCAATTCTGTCTTCATTTAAGGTAAGTCTATCCATTAGGGCACTAGAGAGTTGATTTTCTCTGCCATTTTCTAAATCTATTTTATTGGCGGCAATTATTTGATCGCTTCCTGATAAAAGAGCCTGAGACATAGCCTCCAAAGCCTGGTTTTTTTCCGCTGCAGACAGGCCAGCCAGAAGACTGGCCGCTTCCTTGGCTCTTTTACCAATCTCAATGATTTTATCCATTTTTACAACTCCTTTACTCTCTGACTATCAGATTATCACAATGAACCAGGCAATCACTGTCACTGTATCCCAAAATATTTAAAAAATCTTCTGAGTGCCTGCCCTTTACTTTTTCCATATCAAGCGATGAATAAGAAGCTATGCCACGGGCAAACTCCTCGCCATCTTCATCAGTAATACTTATGATACTTCCTTTATTAAATTCGCCCTCCACCTTCAAAAGTCCTTTGGCTAAAAGACTCTTGGTCTTGC
>CAZUPR010000008.1:11577-26871 GCA_964622305.1 uncultured Eubacteriales bacterium | reverse complement strand
AAAGAAGAGCATCTTTACAGCCCTTATCAACGGTCAAAACTCCCTCTATTTCTGAAAAAAATTCTATCCATTTTTTTCTGGCATGAGAATTGGCTTCCTGGGGCAAAAAGAGACTGCCTAAATTTTCGCCGCTAATCAGCCTGTTTAAAACATTTTCCTGGCGACTTTTGGCTATAATCATGGGGATACCTGAATTTACAGCTATTTTACCTGCCCCTATTTTGGTAATCATACCTCCACTGGCAAATTTAGAGCCAGACTGGCCTGCCAGACCCATAATATCTTCATTAATTTCCGGAATGACGGTGATAAGCTCTGCATTTTTATCCTGTCTGGGATCAGCCGTATAAAGACCATCTATATCTGTAAGCAAAATCAGCAAATCTGCATCGATAAGGCTGGCTACCAGGGCGGCAAGAGTGTCGTTATCACCAAACTTAATTTCCTCAACTACAACTGTGTCATTTTCATTAATAATTGGAATTACTCTCTTTTCCAGGAGAGTGTGCAGAGTGTTCCTGGAATTAAGAAATCTTTTACGGTTGCGCAAATCATCCCTGGTTAAAAGAAGCTGGGCCACAATCACCCCATATTCAGCAAAGATTTTTTCATAGGCATGCATTAAGATACCCTGACCTACTGCCGCAGCCGCCTGCTTTTCTGGAATGGTTTTGGGCCTCTCTCTATAACCAAGCTTACTCAGGCCAGCTCCTACTGCACCAGAAGACACCAAAAGGACCTCTTTACCAGAAAAATGAATATTGGCCAGTTGGCGACAAATTTTTTCAATCATTTCTAAGTCAAGATTTCCGGTCTCATGGGTAAGAGAGCTGGTTCCTATTTTTACAACTATTCTCTTGGCAGAGCTAACAAGCTCCTTATATTCTTCTCTCATTTTATCACCACTATTCGGGTAAAATTATTCCCGGCTCTTTTTTTCTGGCTCTGTAAAGAACAATGTTTTTTCCTACAACCTGCACAAGCTCTGCATTAGCCTTTTCAGAAAGGAGGCTGGCAACTTCCTTAGCCTCTTCAGGAGAATTTTTTAAGACCTTTATTTTTACCAGTTCTCTGGCCTCCAGGGCCTCATTTAAGGAGGCCATTGTGCTGTCAGTAAGACCAGCCTTGCCTAGTTGAACTATTGCGTCCTCAGTGGATGCAAGCCCTCTTAAGTATCTTTTTTGTTTTCCAGTTAACATATGCGGGCAGAAACTGCCCCTCACCTCCATCGTATTTTAAAATAAAGCGTGGAAAGGTTTTCCACGCTTTAAGAGTCTTAAATAACTATATTTACCAGTTTGCCAGGCACCACAATAAGTTTTCTGATTGTCTTACCTTCCGTAAGTTCCTTAATCCTTTGACTTTCCATGGCAAAGTTTTCCATTTCTTCTTTACTTAATCCAGCCGGAACCAAAATCTTATCCCTAAGCTTACCATTTATTTGCAAGACCAGCTCCAGTTCTTCTGCTGCTAAAAATTCCTCCCTAAGCTCAGGCCAGGCAGTTTTAGCTAATAGCTCTTCTTTACCCATAAGAGACCAGATCTCTTCAGAAATATGAGGTGCAAAGGGCATGAGCAAGGTTAGTATTGTTTCCAGACTTTCCTTTAAAACAAGTGGGTTGGCTTCAGTCTCTTCTTTATAATCATAGGTTGCATTTACCAATTCCATAATTTTACTGATTGCAGTATTAAAATTAAATCTCTCAGTCAAATCAGTTGTTACTCTCTGGATAGACTTATGGACTTCTCTCATCAAATTTTTGTCATTGGTGTTTAACTGGTCAAGTTTAGTCTGACCCTCTATACCTTTTATCTGGTCAAGGGAAGTATAAACCAATCTCCAGACCCGGTTTAAGAAACGATAGCAGCCTTCAACAGCCCGGTCATTCCATTCCAAATCCCTTTCAGGCGGAGCAGCAAAGAGAATAAAGAGTCTTGCTGTATCAGCCCCGTATTTATTGATAATTTCTTCTGGGTTAACTACATTGCCTTTTGATTTAGACATTTTCGTCCCATCCTTAAGAACCATACCCTGGGTCAGAAGATTTTCAAAAGGCTCTGCCGTTTCTGAATTTATATAGCCAAAATCCCTAAAGACCTTGGTAAAGAAGCGTGAGTACATAAGGTGAAGAATAGCGTGTTCAACTCCACCAATATATTGATCAACCGCCATCCAGTAATCTGTCTTTTCTTTACTAAAAGGCAGACTTTCATTGTGAGGGTCGCAAAATCTCAAGAAATACCAGCTGGAACAGACAAAGGTATCCATTGTATCAGTTTCTCTTCTGGCCTCCTTACCACATTTTGGGCAAGTAACCTTTACAAAATCCGGTGCATAATTTAAAGGAGATTCTCCTGATGGCTTAAATTCTACATCAGCCGGCAGTCTTACTGGCAACTGGTCCTGTGCAACAGGAACTTCACCACAATCAGGACAATAAATCATTGGAATTGGAGCACCCCAGTATCTCTGTCTTGAAATCAGCCAGTCTTTCAGACGGAAGTTTATCTCATGGTTGGCAAAGCCGCCTTCTACACCGGCTTCAATAACCTTTTGAATTCCCTCTAAATTAGCAAGGCCATCAAATTTACCAGAGTTAATCATTACCCCTTCTTCTGTGTAGGCTTCCTCCATTTGGTCGCCGTCAATTAGACCACCATCCGGGCTAATAACAGCTTTAATTGGCAAATCATATTTTTTTGCGAAGGCAAAGTCGCGGGTATCATGTGCTGGTACCCCCATAACAGCTCCGGTACCATAATCCATAAGAACATAATTTCCTATTAAAATAGGTGCTTCTTTGCCATCATAAGGATTGACAATATGGCTGCCAATGAAGAGACCTTCTTTTTCTACTTCTGTAGATGTTCTGTCGATCTCACTGAGGCCGGCAACTTTGGTCTGAAAGGCTTTAACAGCTTCTTCATACTCAGTTCCGGCAGTCAGTTTTTCCACAAGAGGATGCTCCGGTGCTAAAACTAAATAGGTCACCCCAAATACCGTGTCTGGTCTGGTAGTATAAACCTCAATTTTTTCTTGCCTGTCTTTTATAGCAAAAGTGATCCTGGCTCCTTCAGAGCGGCCAATCCAGTTTCTTTGCATTGTTTTTACCTTTTCAGGCCAGCCTGGCAGTTTAGCCAAATCATCTAATAATTCCTGAGCATAGTTAGTTATTTTAAAGAACCATTGGTTGAGAGCCTTTTTCTCAACCTTAGCTTCGCATCTTTCACAATTTCCCTCAACCACTTGTTCATTGGCCAGAACAGTATTGCAAGAGGGACACCAGTTTACCATGGCATTCTTTTTATAGGCCAGGCCTCTCTTATATAACTCAAGGAAAATCCATTGAGTCCATTTGTAGTATTCTGGAGAACTGGTGGCAAATTCACGCTCCCAATCATAGCTAAGGCCCAGATCTTTTAGCTGTTCTTCCATTTGTTTTATATTTTCATTAGTCCAGGTATCAGGGCGGGCCCCATGTTTTATTGCTGCATTTTCAGCAGGAAGTCCAAAAGAATCCCATCCCATAGGGTGCAAAACATTATAGCCCTGCATGTTTTTAAAGCGGGCTACCACATCACCTATTGAATAGTTTCTGACATGACCCATGTGCAGATGGCCTGAAGGGTAAGGGAACATCTCCAAACAATAATATTTTTCTCTCTGATCCAAATCCTTAGCTTTATATACCTTGTCTTCTTCCCATCTCTTTTGCCATTTTTTTTCTATTGCACTTGGATTATATTTTTCCTGCATTATAATTCCTCCGTTTTTTATATGCTGGTTGGTCTAACCATAATTTTATTAACAACATCTTCCTGCAAAAAAAGCTGGTCTGCACCAACCTGCACAAGCCAATCTACTGTTTTTTGTAAAACAATAACAGACATGCCCCTGGCTATGCCCGTAAGATTGAAAAGAGCCTCTTCTGCATCAACGATTTCAGCCAGAACGCCTTCCTTTAACTTGCTTAATTTAATTAAATCACTCATATTTTCACCTTCCGTATCTTTAAATTATACAGGTCAATCATTTTTTTTTCAATAAAAAGAAGCCGACTCTGCTCAGGCAAGGTCAGCTTTTTTAATTTCCTATATTTTATGCTTCTTCTTACTGGCCTCTTTTAGATTCTAAAGTATATTCTGCAATATTTACAGCGTGATCCCCGATTCTTTCCAGGTTGCTCAAAATATCCAGATAAGAGGCATTGGCGTTGCCATTACACTGACCTTCATTGAGTCTCAAAATATGGCTTTTTCTCAATTTCTTTTCCATCTCGTCTATTGAATCATCTGTTTCAATTACACTATAGGCTAAGGTTTTATCTCCACTGTCAAAAACCCTGAGGGCATTTATTATATTTTCTCTGACTAAATCTGTCATTACCTTAAGTTCAGCAAGGGCGCTGTCAGAAATATCAATATTATAGTCAGTTATATACTCTGTCGCTTCTGCTATATTAAATGAATGGTCGCCGATTCTTTCTAGATCACCAACAATTTGCAGGATTTTATAACTTTTGTTGGAAAGTTCTGTATCTGACGATGGATTCTGCGTCGTTGCTTTAAGAACATATTGAGTAATCTGTCCTTCCAGCGTGTCGAGAATATCTTCATTATTTTTTGCCTTGTTATAAGACTTTTCTTTTTTAGTCATCAGGTAATCAATTGAATAATCAAAGCACTTGAGAGCTATTTCGCCCATTGTCTCTGTCTCATGCTTTGCATTGGACAGGGCTACAGGCAGGTTGGTTAAAAGTCTGGGTTCCAGATATTTGGCCCGGTAAACTTCTTCTTCCTCCCCGGGAATCAGTTTGGTAACAAGTTTAGCTATTAAAAAAACAAAGGGGAGCTGAAGCAGGGTATTTGAAAGGTTAAAGACCCCGTGAGTATGAGCTATTTGCATTTTTATATTTAGGCCTTCCCAGGTAATAAGTCCGCCTGTCAAGAGGCCCAAAGTATTTGTAGTTAATTCCACCATAGGTATAAAGACGCCAATCATAAAAAGTGGCAGGAAGATTATCGTACCTATAAAGTTGAACATAAGGTGAACAAAAGATGCTCTCTTGGCTGCAACACTGGCTCCCAAACCAGCCAAAAGGGCTGTTACTGTTGTACCAATATTGTCCCCAAAAAGAATGGGAACAGCCTGTTGATAAGTGATAATGCCCTGGTTGGCAAGTTCTTGCAGGATACCAATGGTAGCACTGCTGCTTTGTACAATAGCAGTAAATACTGTTCCCACAAAAACACCAAGGAAAGCATTGCTTTCTACATTAAGCATAAGATCTAAAAAGAATGGCGAACTTCTAAGGGGTTGCATCCCGGCTCCCATTACTTCCATTCCATAAAAAAGCATTCCAAAACCCATAGTGGTCTTGGCAATGGTATTAACACGCTTGGACTTTACAAAAAACTGCAACAAAACACTGATACCAATAATTGGCAGAGCATACTTTTGTAAATTGAAACCGATTAAATAGGCTGTTACAGTGGTACCAATGTTGGCTCCCATAATAACTCCTATCGATTGTCTTAGTGTTATTAAGCCAGCGTTGACCAAACCTACCGCTAAAACGGTTGTGCCAGAGCTGGATTGGATAAGGGCTGTTACCAGGGTTCCTGTCAAAACCCCACGTATAGGCGTTTTAGTTCCCTTTTCAAGGTAAACCCTCATTTTATCGCCAGCAAGGGCCTGGAGTCCTTCTGACATAGATTTTATCCCAAAAAGGAAAAACCCTAATCCACCCATGAAGGTGAATATAGCAATTCTGTAATCCATCAGAATCCCCTTTCAAATAAAGCATCCTTTTCATTTTACATCAAACAACTAAAGAAATAAATAAGATATTTAACAAAAAAACACTGGATTTTTCTCTTAAATCCAGTGTTAAAAAAGTACTTTCTCTTTATTTATATATATATTGAGTAAAAAAGATATGGCAATCATATTGGCCAGCATGGCACTGCCGCCATAACTAACAAAAGGCAGTGGAATTCCGGTAATAGGCATAAGGCCCATATTCATTCCTATATTTTCCAAAATATGGAAAATAAACATACTGACAATACCAACCGCCACCAGACTTCCATAATAATCATTTGAAAGCAAAGCGATCTTCAGGCCTCTGTATACCACCAAAAAGAGGAGCATGATAATTGCTCCAGCGCCAATAAAGCCCATTTCTTCAGATATTACAGCAAAGATAAAATCTGTCCATTGTTCTGGCAAGAACTCACCCATACTCTGAGTTCCTTCCATAAATCCCTTTCCTAAGAGGCCACCATTTCCTATGGCAATCTTAGATTGCAGCTGATTCCAGCCAGCCCCTCTGACGTCATAATTGCTGTCAAGAACTACCAGGATCCGGTTTAATTGGTAACCTTTGATAGGAAACCAGACCCCAAGCTTCATGTGGGCATAAAGCCAGGCTACTATTGCTCCAGTCCCGCCGCCAAAAATAGTAAGTATAATTTTTTTATTGGCTCCTGCTGCCAAAAGCATGCCAAACATAATAGCAATGAAAACCATAGCTGTTCCCAGATCTGGTTGCAGCATGATTAAAATTACAACCGGTAAAAGGAAAAGAAAGTGCGGTAAAAGGTCTCTGATAGTATCAAGCTGTCCCCTGCGGTCATCCAAAAATTTAGCATAGCTCAGTATATAAATAATCTTGCAAATTTCTGAAAACTGTAAGTTCCCAAAAAGAGGAATGGGAATCCATGATTTAGCCCCCTTTATTTCCGGAGCAAAGATAGGGACTAAAAAGAGGCCCACAATCATAAAAATATATAATTGCCAGTGATATTTTTTATATTCTTCGTAATCATAGCGCAGAAGAAAGAGCCCTGCAAAAAACCCAACGATAACATTAATTACCTGCTTCTTTGACAGATCTGTTGCAAGGTGATGGGTAGCACTCTCTATAATTATTACACTTATGGTTACAAGAAGAATAAGAGCCAGAATTAATATATAATCCAGCTCTTTAAGTCTTTTCTTATAAAAATCAAACATTTTGCTTTCTCTTAACTTGATTTATTGGAATATTAGCCACCAAGGTAGCCTGATTATTATAATCGTTGAGTTCGACCTCAATATTATTGTTATCAACATCAACGTACTTGCTGATAACCTCAATCAACTCCCGCCTTAAGGCTTCCATAAGCTCGGGAGACATGCTGGCCCTGTCATGGACTAATACCAGTTTAAGGCGGTCCTTGGCAATATTCTTGCTTCCTTTTTTATTTTTATCCTTGGTCAGGAAATCAAAGAATCCCATAAAATCCTCCCTCTACTAATTACTAAAGAATTTTTTAATTTTATCAAGAAAACTTTCGACTACTTCCAAATCCAGATAAGGAACTTCTTCTTCACCAGTAATTCTTCTGGCAGTATTTGTATAAGCCTTACCAGCCATAGAGTCTGGATTGTTAACTACAGGTTCCCCACGGTTAGTCGAAACAATAATATTTTCATCCTCAGGAATAACCCCAATCAATTTAATGGAGAGGATATCAATAATATCTTCTATATCCATCATATCACCCTGTCTAACCATTTCTGGTCTCAGGCGGTTAACCACCAGGCGTGTTTCTTTTATTTCATTGGCTTCTAAAAGGCCAATAATCCTGTCGGCATCCCTTACAGAAGAAACCTCTGGGGTGGCAACTACAATTGCTCTGTCTGCACCAGCAATAGCATTCTTAAAACCTTGTTCGATACCAGCAGGGCAGTCAATAATGATGTAGTCAAAAATTTCTCTTAAATCATCAGTTAATTTAATTATTTCTTCTGTGCTGATAGCATTTTTGTCTCTGGTTTGAGCAGCTGGCAAAAGAGCAAGTCCTTCAAGCTTCTTATCTTTAATCAGGGCCTGGTTAAGCTTGCAGTCTCCCTTAACAACATCCACGATATCATAAACAATCCTGTTTTCTAAACCTAAAACAACGTCTAGATTTCTAAGGCCAATATCGGTATCCACTAAAACTACCTTGTGTCCTAATTTTGCCAAAGCTGAACCTAAATTGGCAGTTGTTGTTGTTTTACCTACTCCACCTTTACCGGATGTTATTACAATTACTTCTCCCATAGGGCAACCTCCTCTTATATATTTTCTATAATTATATGATTATTATAAATTCTTGCAATTTCAGCTTCAGTCACTGCCTTTTTGTCATTTTCTGGTGCTTTAGCAATAAGATTAGCAATTTTTATAATATTTGGTTTTAACTGACTGGCGTAAACAATGGCATCTGTATCTCCATCTGCACCTGCATGAGCTGTTCCCTTGAGGGTACCAATTATTATAATATGGCCACTGGCTATTAACTCAGCACCCGGGTTTACATCTCCAATAACCACGATAGTTCCTTTTTGTTCTATCTTTTGACCTGATCTTATATTTTTTCTGATTAAAAGGGTCTGCCCTTCTGTGTAAATATCTTTTTGCTGCTCTTGTGCCTTCTTAAAATCCGTTTGGGTTTTTTTCTTATTCTTGTTAATTTTTATACCCAGGGACTCCAAAAGATTCTCTAAAAAACCCATGTCATCTTCCTCATCAGTAGAATTTTCTAACAGAATATTAATTGCTTCTGAATTGCCTAAAAACTTTTTGGCATCATTAATTGTTTCCAATAGTTCTTCTTCTACTTTTACCCTATCATAACTCATATTTACTATTAAATACAATCCATCAATTGTACCTTTTAAATTTACTGATTTCATATGTCACTCTCCAGATTTGCCTATCTTAAAATACTCCATAAACATAGCTCTTGCCAGCTTACCTGCCGAGCCACTGCCACTGTTACCTGCTTCAACTATACCCAGAAAAACAACTTCCGGATCATCAGCTGGTGCAAAAGCTGCGAAAAGTCCATCACTTTGGAAGATTTTTTCTATGACTTTGTCACCATCACTGCCAATTGTTTCTAAATTTATTTCCCTTTGAGCTGTTCCCGTCTTGGCTGCTACCTTTACAGAAGAAGGGAAATCAGCAAAAAGGCTATAGGCAGTTCCCTTGGGGTCAGTAGCCTGTTTCATGCCTCGAATAGTTTTTTCCATAGTATCAAGAGAGGTCTGAGTAGTAGCCACAATCTCCGGGTGGAATTCTTCAATGGTAATACCATTTTCAGTTACAATTTTTTCCACCACATATGGCTTCATCCTTACGCCCCTGTTAGCCAACTGACCTACGTAGGAAATCAGCTGAATAGGAGTATAGTTTTGCCGGCCCTGGCCGATGGCTACGTTGTAAGTATCGGCAGCATGCCAGGTTGTATTCCAGTTTAAATCTATCTGCCACTGAGCCTTTAGGATATTTATTTCTCTGGTCCTATCTTTTTCAAACTGTTTTTTTTCTTCTTCACTCTGAGCTAATGGGATTTTTTTCTCATATTCTTCCTCTATGGCTGTAAGTCTGCTTTCATATCTTTTATTAGTAACATCTCTTGCCCAGTCAAAATAAGCCTGTCTCTTTTCCTCATTGGGCAGGCCCTGGAAAACAGACTCTCCCAGACTCTCATATGGAAGGTCTATCCCCGTTGGCAAATGAAGACCAAACTCCTCACCCATTTTAGATATATTCACGATACCGGCCCTTCTGCCTATTTCCTGGAAATAAACGTTGTCAGACTGGGCCATGCCACTGTAGTAATTGTAAGGTCCTAAAGGAGCTATGGACTTAATATAGGGTGGCTCCCAATAGGCCCCCCGGTTTACAATTGTTTCCAGAGGATTTATTTTAGCATACTCAAGGGCAGCCATACCAGTAATCATTTTATTTATGGAACCAGGTATATATCTGCCTTGAATCACCTTGTTCTGATATCTGACCGGATCATTGGGCCGGGAAATCATAGCCAGGATTCTTCCAGTCTTTACTTCCATTAAAACTGCGGCACCTTGCTCCGCATAAGCTGTTCTGGGGTTCTTTTGTAATTCTTCAATTAGCTGATCAAAACTCTCATCCAAAAGTTGCTGTAAGCCGAAATCCAGAGTAAGGATAATATTATTGCCAGCTATAGCTTCCTTGGTATCCAGAAAGTTAATCGGCCTGTTTTTGGCATTAACCTCAACCTTTTGATAGCCATCTACACCTCTCAGATAAGACTCATACTGTTTTTCAATGCCAAACTTACCAATTAAGTCTCCCAGGCGATAGTCTTCATAACCTTCCTGACCTAATTCCGTACTGATTTCACTGATAAAACCAATAACATGAGAGGCCACTCCCTTGTAAAGATTGGTCCTAATTGGCGATTCAATAATTCTGACTCCGGGCAATTCATTCTTTCTGGCCTCTATCCTGGAGACCTCTTCCAGCGAAAGCCCCCTTTGGATAATTATAGGATCATAGGAACGATATTTATTTGCTTCAACCTTATCCATAAGCCATTCTGCTGTGATTTCTTCATCGTCAATCAAATCTGCTAAAAGAGCCAGTGATTCTTCTGCTCCTGCAATATCCATATATGTAAGCGAAAGCTCAAAAGAAGGATAGTCCCGAACCATAACAACACCATCCCGGCTGATTATATCACCCCGGGGAGCCTGAATCCCAATTAATCTCATGCGATTAGAGTCGGCTCTGGTTGCATATATTTCCGAATCCAAAATCTGCATCTTAAAAAGAGTCAACAAAAGGATGGCAAAGACAGAAAAATATAAAATTTTCAATAGGGAAAGGTTTCCTTTTAGTTTTTCCCTTGTTTTTACGTCCATTCTTGAGTCCCCTTTTCTGACTTTCGGGCATAGGCTTTAATGAAATAAAAGAAGGGCATGAAAAGAGCGTTGTAGGCCGATTGCAAAAGTACAACTTTAAGATAATAGGTCCAGCTTATATAGCTGCTGCTCAAAGAGTGATAGATCCAAAAAAAACTATTAGAAGCCAGGGTCGCAAAGAGAAGAATAAAGAGGGGAATTAAGACGCTCTCCTTGTAGATATTCCTGGAAAAAAAGCCAACCCCGGCTCCGATAAAAAGCCTTATCAGCAGGCAGGGGCCTAAAATTTGACCAATATAGAGATCTTCAAGCAAGCCAAGGCAGGCTCCTATGATTCCACCTTTTAAGGGGCCTTTAAATATGGCATAAAAAACCAGTGATACCAGCAACAAGTCCGGCTTTATTCCTAAAAAAGCATAGGTATCAAAAAAGGAACTTTGCAGGGACAGGCTGATAAAAGAAATTATAAGAACTAATAACTCTAACACTTTTATTCCATCTCTTCCTCATTAAAGCTTTTTATTACAAAAACTTCTTCCAAACTATCAAAATCAACGCTGGTCTCTATAAGAGCCTCCTTGGTAAAGCCACGGCTGCTTTCAATCAGCTCAAGAACCCTGCCAATATCGAGCTCAGGAGGATATAAGCCCCCCAGTCCTGAAGTAACTACTTTATCGCCAACTTCTATTTCCATTTCCTTTGGTAAATGTACAAAGGCAAGATTTTTTTTGTCTATTCCCTGGCCCTGAACAATACCAATAGTCTTTCTGTTTTCAGAAAGTCTGGCTCCAACCCCGGCATCACTGTCTAAAATCAAGAGGATCTCAGAACTGTTAGGGGAAACATTAATTATTTTACCAATAAGGCCCTGATGGTTGATAACAACCATATCTTTTTTAATTCCATCCTTACTGCCCAAATCAATATAAATGCTTCTCTGCCAGTTATTACTGCTTAGTCCGGTAACTTTAGCAAGAGCCAGATCAAATCTTTCGCTGGTACCTTCTTTGTACTCTAGCAATTCCCTGAAACGAATATTCTCCACTTGAGATTTCTTTAAGAGATCGATCTCATAACGATACATACTCATCTGTTTTTTGAGCATGGTGTTTTCTTCTCTCAAATCATAAAGCTCACTTATATCAATAAATAAAAGCTGGCTTTTTTCTGAAAGTAAGTCAAAGCCCTTTTGAAAGGGCCATGAAAAAACCCTCACCGTTTTTTCCAGAAAATTTAGTGAGTTCTTTTCTCTGGCTGTCAACATGCCAAGGATACTAAGCAAAGTCAAAAAGATAAGAAAGACAGCTATGAACTTCACTATCTTTTTTTTGTCCATATTTATCTCCTGCTGTACCTTCTTTTAGAAATCATACCTTTTAGTTTATCAACATTATCAATTATTTTACTTGTGCCAAGAACAACTGCAGACAAAGGTTCTTCAGCAACAATTACAGGAATACCAGTCTCTTCAGAGATTAAAAGATCCAGCCCTCTAAGCATGGCTCCGCCTCCGGCAAGAACGATTCCTCTATCCATAATATCAGAAGCCAGCTCGGGTGGTGTTTTCTCTAAGCAAGATTTAATGGCATCTATAATCTTCATTACTGGCTCCTGCAGGGCCTGATAAATTTCCTCTTCTGTAATTTCTATATTCTTTGGCAGGCCACTTACCAGGTCTCTTCCTTTAACCCTGTAGGTCATGCCCTCATTCATATTGTAAACACTGGCGATAGAAACCTTAATTTCCTCAGAAGTAACCTCACCAATCATAAGATTATATTTTTGTTTTATATAGTTGGAGATGGCAATGCTTAACTCATCACCGGCAGTCCTTATAGATTTACTGGCAACTATGCCCCCCAAAGATATTACAGCAACGTCTGTTGTACCGCCGCCGATATCAACAATCATACTGCCTGTAGGTTCTTCTACCGGCAAATTAGCCCCAATAGCTGCAGCCATTGGTTCTTCAACAATATAGGCCTCTGATGCACCCGCCTGAATAGCAGCATCTTTAACGGCTCTTTCTTCAACTGAAGTTACGTCAGCCGGAACACAGATTACAATTCTTTTTTTAGCCAGAAAACTGTTAATTTCCGGCACTTGTTTTAAGAAATATTTAATCATGTTGTAGGTGGTGTCAAAATCTGCAATAACACCATCTCTCATTGGTCTGGTAGCAACAATATTGCCTGGCGTACGGCCAATCATCCTTTGTGCCTCTGCACCAACTGCAAGAATTTTATTATTATCAAGGTTAACAGCTACTACTGAAGGTTCTCTAAGGACAATACCCTTACCCTTAAGATATACCAGCGAGTTAGCTGTGCCCAAATCTATTCCTATGTCCTTGTAACCTATCATTAATTTCGCTCCTTCTAAATTATATTGTTTTCCCTCATACTATAATACTTTCTGTTACCAATTATAATATGATCAAATATTTTTATTTTTAAAATATCACTAACTTTTAGTAATTCTTTTGTTAAAAAGATATCCTCATGGCTTGGTTGTGGATCTCCGCTGGGATGATTGTGTATTAAAATTATTGAAGCTGCGCTTCTTTTGATGGCGTTTTTAAATATTTCCCGGGGATGAGCAAAGGAGCTGTTGAGGCTGCCTATAGAAATGGTTTCAAGGCTTAAAACTTTGTTTTTAGTATTAAGGAGCATAGCTTTAAAGTGCTCCCTGTCATAGCTTCTCATATCTTCCATGACTAAGTTTACTACATCCACTGGAGAAGATATATAGGGACTTTCCTCAATTTTTTCGGTCTTAATCCTCTGGCCCAGTTCCATAGCTGCTAAAATCCTGGCTGCTTTTACGTCACCAATCCCAGGAGTCATTTTAAGCTCCTCCGGGGTAGCTTCTTTAAGGTCTGACATACTTTTAGCCGATAAGATTTCGCTTGCCAAATCAAGGGCACTCTTACTCCTGGTTCCTGAGTTTATTAAAATAGCTAAAAGTTCATTGTTGCTTAGGGATTCTCTGCCAATAGTTAAAAGCCTCTCTATTGGTTTTTGCTCAAGAGGATAATCCCTCATGGTCTTTCTCTTCAATTACTTCACCCTCTATCAGAATATTTATTTCCTCGTATATTCTGCGAAGGGGCAGGCCCATAACATTATAGTAAGAGCCTGATATTCCTCTGACGAAAAGGGCTCCTCTGTCTTGTATCCCATAGGCTCCTGCCTTGTCCAAGGGCTGGCCCGTGGCAATATAAGTTTGGATTTCCGCCCTGGTCATGGGAGCAAAGTCAACCTCAGTCTCCTCAACAAAACTTATTGTTTTTTCATTATTTCTTTTGTTGAGAGAAACGCCGGTTAAGACAAGATGTTTTCTGCCCTGAATTTTTTCCAAAATCCTTGCAGCATCATCCTGATCTTTAGGCTTTCCCAAAATCTGCCCATCAAGAAGAACAATTGTATCGGCGCCTATAACCAAGGCATTCTCTTCTTTTTCAGCCACCACTGCCGCCTTAGTTTCTGCCATTCGCAAAACATAGAGTCGGGGATCTTCCCCTCTATATATTTCTTCATCAATTGGAGAAATCCTGACTCTAAAAGGCAGATCTAGTTTTTTTAATAATTCCTGGCGGCGGGGCGATTGTGAGGCAAGTATTATTTCCATTTTTCTATGTCCTTCTTTTACTTAGACTTTATATTGTAACTTAAAATTTCCAGATTTACAGACAGATCAACATTTCTTATTTGAATATCTTCTGGTGCATGAACAACCGTAGGGGCAAAATTTATAATCCCTTTTATGCCTTTTTTGATCAGGCGGTCTGCTATAAGCTGTACGCTGTCTACTGGCAGGGTTAAGATTGCAATATCAACTTGATTAGCATCTAAAAAACTTTCTAAATCGCCAATAGCATTGATGTTTTCTGAAGCTTCCTTGTCAAAGAGTCCAATAATATTAAAACCCCTGGCTGCAAAACCATGATAATAGGCCAGGGCTTTCCCTAAGTTTCCCATACCAATTATAATAGTTTTCCATTCCTTGTTGAGACCCAGTATCTCTTTTATGTTTTCATTAAGGGCAGCAACATTATAACCCACCCCTCTTTTTCCAAAGCCACCAAAATAGGCAAAATCTTTACGCACCTGCGCTGGATTGCCAGCTATTCCCCGGGCTATTTCTTCTGAAGAGATGGTTTCTACCCCGTCTGTTTGCAATTTAGTCAGATATCTGGAATAAAAAGAAAGTCTTCCTATTGTTGCTTCTGGTATCTTTATTTCTTTAATTTTTTTCAATTTATTCCCCTCCCAGGATAATTTCTCTTATTATATTGATAAAGTAAAAAGAGCCGAAGGTAACTATTAGGTCCTCTTCTTTGCTCCTTTCCATTATTTGCCTTAGTGCCTGTCTTGGATCCTCCTGAAAAAAGAGTTTGGGATCTTCCCTGTAGTTTTGAGGTAACAACTGCCAGTCTTCACTCCGGCCTCCCCCAGCCCTGGATAAATAAACTTCCTCTGCCCTCTCCCAAACTTCAGCCAAAATTCCTGCCTTATCCTTGTCATCTAAAATAGCCAGGAGATAGTAAATTTTTCTCTCCTTATATT
>CAZUPR010000008.1:0-11477 GCA_964622305.1 uncultured Eubacteriales bacterium | reverse complement strand
TTATCCTTGTCATCTAAAATAGCCAGGAGATAGTAAATTTTTCTCTCCTTATATTCCTGGTCAAGATATGCTCTCAGAGCCTTTGCACCCTGGGGATTATGGGCTCCATCCAGCAAGATTTCCCTGCCTTTAAAAGAAAGAGTCTCTAGCCTGCCGGGCCACTTTGCCCGACTTAAGCCTTGCAAAAACTTTTCCTGGTCAATTTGAAAATCCTCTTGCAAATATTCAAGGCTTAAGAGCACATTAAGCATATTTTCCTTTTGATGCTGACCTTTTAAACTTAAACTAAGCTGATCCATGCAATCTATTCTTTCACGGGCATCTTTAAGACTTGCCCCAAGAAAAAGGGCCCTTTCTCTAAGCAGTTTGGCTGCTTCTTCAAATTCCTGCAAGGCCAGGACCAGTCTTCCATTTCTTCTGATGATACCAGCTTTTTCTCCTGCTATTTCTTCAATAGTATTGCCCAGAATCTGGCAGTGATCATAACCAATATTAGTAATTATAGATATATCGCTGGCCAGGGCATTGGTAGAGTCCAACCTGCCACCCAACCCAGTTTCGAAAATTGCAATTTCCACTTCTTTTTCCTTAAAATATGAGGCTGCCAGTATGGTCAGAAACTCAAATTCTGTCGGACTTTCTTCAAAAAGATGGGCCGAGGCCTCTATGACTTCTTTCAATTGACTTGTTCCCAGGGCAAAATCATCCGGGTCAATATCCTGACCGTTAATTTTTATTCTTTCCCTGTAAGTATGAAGATGGGGTGAGCTATAAAAGCCCACCCTAAAACCAGTATTTTCCAAAGCAGCCGCCAGCATGGCAGAGGTTGATCCCTTACCATTGGTACCGGCTACATGAATGATATAGAGGTCTTCATCGGGGGATCCCATAAGCTTAAGGAGGGTCTTTGTCCGCCCCAGGCCCAGGTTAATCCCAAACTTACACAAGTCATTTATATATTTTATAGCTTCTTTATAATCCATTTGTTTTTCAGATAATTACAGGTAACTATCCAGCCTCTTTCTTACCAGATTCAGGTCTGTCAGATATCCTTCTCTCTTTTCCTTTTCCTTTTCAATAACCTGAGCCGGAGCTTTAGATGTAAAGCCAGCATTAGAGAGTTTTTTATCAATTCTTTCTACTTCTTTTTCCAGCCTGATAATTTCCTTTTCCAGTCTTTCACTTTCTTTATCCAGATCAATCAAGTCTTCTAAGGGCAAGAAGAATTCATAGCCCTTAACAACGCCAGTGGCTGATTTCCCGGTCTTGTCTTTATCTCTGATAATTTCAATTTCTTCAAGTGAAGCCAGAGATTTCATATATGAAGATACCTGACTAATAAAGTCTTCTTTGGCCTGATCTTCCATGTAGAAGAGGGCCAATGCCTTCTTGGAAGGGGCTACTCCCATTTCACTTCTTATGTTTCTGATGTTTCTGACAATATCCATAAAAAGGCCCATTTTTTCTTCTACTTCTTTATCTATCTTCTCTTCCTGACCAGCTGGATAGGAAGCCTTCATGATGGTCCCTTCTGCTCCTGGCAGATGCTGCCAAATTTCCTCAGTAATGAAAGGCATAATTGGGTGCAAAAGTTCCATTGCCCCCTTTAAGATATTGCGGAGAACATTTTGGCTGACCTTTCTTCTTTCTGGCTGATCCTTGCTGTAAAGAGAAATCTTGGCGATTTCAATATACCAGTCACAGTATTCATTCCAGATAAACTCATATATTTTTCGGCCAGCTTCACCCAGTTCATATTTATCAATATTTTCATTAACTTCTTTAGCCACGCTATTAAATCTGGAGATAATCCATCTGTCGGCCAGTTCTAAATCCTGGTCCTTAATTTCTATTTCTTCAAAACCTTCCAGGTTCATCATAACGAATCTTGAAGCATTCCAAATTTTATTGGCAAAGTTGCTGGCCGAATCCAATCTTTCAAACTGGAAGCGGATATCATTGCCTGGAGTATTCCCTGTAATCAGCATAAAGCGGAGTGAATCGGCCCCATATTTTTCGATTACTTCAAGGGGATCAACCCCATTACCCAGTGATTTGCTCATTTTTCTGCCCTGACCATCAAGAACCAGTCCGTGAATAAAGACATCTCTAAAAGGTACTTGACCCATAAACTCAAGGGAGGTAAAGATCATTCTTGCTACCCAGAAAAAGATAATATCCCTGCCTGTTACAAGAACTGAAGTTGGATAATATTTGGCCAGATCCTTTGTATCCTCCGGCCAGCCCAGAGTTGAAAAGGGCCATAATCCAGAAGAGAACCAGGTATCCAGAACATCCGGATCCTGCCTTAAATTTGCCGATGCACACTTGGGGCATTCTTTAGGTTCTTCTGACTGACAAATTATCTGACCACAGTCATCGCAATACCAAACCGGAATCCTGTGACCCCACCAAAGCTGGCGGGAAATGCACCAGTCTCTTATATTTTCCAGCCAGTTAAGATAAATGCCAGTAAATCGTTCTGGTACAAATCTCAATTGACCATTTTTCACTACATCAATAGCAGGTTTGGCAAGAGGTTCCATTTTAACAAACCACTGTTTTGAGAGAAAGGGCTCAACAGAGGTGTCACATCTGTAACAGTGGCCAACTGAGTGGGTTATATCCTCAGTTTTGATAAAAAATCCTGCTTCTTTCATATCTTCAACAATTTTTTCCCTGGCTTCAAAACGGCTCATGCCAGCATAGGCAGGGAAAAGATCATTAATACTTGCATCGGAATTCATTACATTTATTTCTTCAAGATTGTGCCTTTTACCTATTTCAAAGTCATTGGGGTCATGAGCCGGTGTTATTTTTACGGCTCCGGTCCCAAATTCCATGTCTACATAATCATCGGCGACTATGGGAATTCTCCTGCCTGTAAGGGGAAGAATTATATATTTTCCTATATAAGAGGCAAAGCGTTCATCCTTAGGGTTCACTGCAACAGCAGTATCACCAAGCATAGTTTCTGGCCTGGTAGTTGCAATTTCTAAATAGGCATCACTATTTTCCAAAGGATATTTAAAGTAATAGAACTTGCCTGCATCTTCCTGGTGTTCTACTTCTATATCAGAAATAGTAGTCAGGCATGAGGGACACCAGTTTATAATATAGTTGCCCTGATAAATGAGCCCTTTATTATAAAGGGAAACAAAGACCTCACGAACTGCCTTGGAGCAGCCTTCATCCATAGTGAACCTTTCCCGGTCCCAGTCACAAGAGGTTCCTAGCTTTCTAAGCTGGGTGGTGATTGTGTTACCGTATTTTTCTTTCCACTCCCAGGTTTTTTCAATAAATCTTTCCCGGCCTAAGTCATATTTATTAAGTCCCTCACTGCGAAGTTGTTCCTCAACCTTGGCTTGAGTAGCAATACCGGCGTGGTCGGTACCTGGTAACCAAAGAGTATTATAGCCTTGCATTCTCTTTACCCTGGTTAAAATATCCTGAAGGGTATTGTCCAGAGCATGGCCTAAATGCAAGGTTCCGGTAACATTTGGAGGAGGCATTACTATGGTAAAAGGCTGGCCTTCCTGATCTGGATCAGCATGAAAGTACTTGTTTTCCTCCCAGAACTGATACCACTTATTTTCGATCTCTTTGGGATCATAATTTTTTGGTATATTCATTTCTTCCTGCATAACTCCACCTCTTTATAAAATTCTGATACCGGAAACAATAAATAATCCGCCCAGTAAAATTGGAATAATAATAAGTATTAAAGTAAATAAAAGAAAAGCTTTTTTAGTACCGTGGCTTTCTTCCATTTTTTTAAATTTTGGGTTTTCTATATTGTAGAGCAAAAGATTGCGGATAAGGATTATATTGCCTATGGCTATGTAAAAAGGAAGGAGGGCCAACATAAAATAGCGGTATCCTTCCTTTACAGGCGCAAATAAGATAAGCAGAAAAATTATCACCATTATCCACTTTGTATCTAACTTTTTCATTACTTGCTTTCTTCCTTCCTTGCCCTTCTGGTGTCAATGGCAGAGACCATCTCCATAAGCTCCATGAGTAACTCCTCATCTTCATCATCGTCATCGCAATCAGCCTGAGGTAAGTTTTTTAAGTCAAAGCCACCAGGTAAGGCTAAGCCAGCCAAAGCTGAGAATGGATCAAAGGGTTGACTGTCTTTTTTTTCTTGCACATTACCCAAAAGGAGATCTGTTGATACTCCAAAATATTTGGCAGCCGCCAGAATTTCATCTATAGCCGGTTCTCTTTGAGCACTTTCAAGATCCTCCAGCTCCTTCAAACTGCAAGAAAGGACTCTGGCCATATCTTCCATTGAGATGTTTTTTTCTTCTCTTAATTTAATAAGGTTGTCTTTAAAGGTCATCTGTATCCTCCTCTTTCAGCCCCAGTCTCTCTTCTATCCATTTGAGGACCTCTTCTTTTCCAGTTCTGTCTTCTGCAGAAAAAAGATATATATCCTCATTATTGATGAGAAGGGCTTCTCTGATTATTTTTTTATGCTTAAGATGCTGGCCCCGGGAAATTTTGTCTGCTTTAGTAGCAACTAAGATAAAAGGAATCCCCAGATGTTTCAGCCAGTCAAACATCATTTGATCATCAGCCGTGGGCGGATGCCGCAAGTCGATAAGCTGAATTATACCCTGCAGGTTAGGGCGATTTTGAAAATATTCTTCAATAAAATCGGCCCACTTGTCTTTGACACTTTTGGAAACCTTGGCAAAACCATAGCCTGGCAAATCCACCAGGTTAAATGCATCATTTACTCTATAAAAGTTTATCGTTTGAGTTTTACCAGGTCTGCCACTGGTGCGGGCAAGGTTTTTTCTGTTGATAAGGGTGTTTATCAGGGATGACTTGCCTACATTGGACCTGCCTGCCAAAGCTATTTCTGGCAGGCCATCGGCAGGATATTGTTTTTGTGAGACTGCACTGATAAGAAAGTCAGTTTTATTTATTTTCATTATATTTTTACTCCAAGGACTTCTTTAATAACCTCATTCATGTGTTTCACAAAAATGAAGTCTATTTTTTTCTTTATATTAGCCGGGATATCTTCCAGGTTTTTCTTGTTCTCATCTGGTAAAAGTATTTTTGTATACCCTGCCCTGTGGGCTGCTAAAACTTTTTCTTTGATACCACCAACAGCCAGTACCCGCCCTCTCAGAGTAAGTTCACCAGTCATGGCGGTGCTGACATCTATAGGTTTTTTTATCAGGCAAGAAATCAAGGCTGAGCAAATAGTAATACCAGCTGATGGTCCGTCTTTGGGGATGGCTCCCTCAGGAACGTGAATGTGAATATCATTTTCCTCAAAAACCTTCTTGTCTATACCCAGGTCTGTCGCAATTGACCTGATGTAGCTATGGGCAATCTGGGCTGATTCTTTCATAACTTCACCCAGCTTTCCAGTAAGGACCAATTTGCCCTTTCCTTCAAGAAGGGTAACTTCAATTTGCAGGATGTCCCCACCAACTTCAGTCCAGGCTAAACCAGAAGCAATACCTTCCATGGGCTCGGTGTCTTTTTCACCGTAACGGAATTTCTCAATTCCCAGGAATCTTGCTACTGATTTTTCATTTACAGCTACTTTTTTAACCTTCTTCTCTGCTATTAATTTAGCAGCTTTCCTGCAAAGGGAGGCAATTTCTCTCTCAAGATTTCTTACTCCTGCCTCTCTGGTGTAATTTCTTATTATCTTGCGCAGGCCACCGTCAGAGACGGTAAACTGACTTGTCTTAAGGCCATTATTTTTAATCTGCCTGGGCAGAAGATATTTTTTGGCAATTTGCAATTTCTCTTCCTCTGTGTAGCTGGACAGGTCAATTACTTCCATCCTGTCTAAAAGAGGTCTTGGAATATTAAAGATATTATTTGCAGTTGTCACAAAAAATGTCTTTGACAAATCGAAAGGTACCTCAATGAAATGGTCACTGAAAGTATCATTTTGTTCAGGATCCAGCACTTCCAAAAGGGCAGATGAAGGATCTCCCCTAAAGTCCATTGTCATCTTGTCTATTTCATCAAGGAGGAAAAGAGGGTTGGAAGATTCTGAGTTTTTCATACCTTTGATGATTCTTCCAGGCATAGCCCCAACATAGGTTCTTCTGTGACCCCTGATTTCGGCCTCATCTCTGACCCCACCAAGTGACATTCTGACAAATTTTCTATTTAAGGCTCTGGCAATAGATTTAGCCAGAGAGGTTTTACCAACACCTGGAGGGCCTACCAGGCATAGAATAGGATTCTTCAAATTCTTATTGAGCTTGGCAACTGAGAGATATTCTAAAATTCTCTCCTTGACCTTTTCCAGGCCATAATGGTCTTCATTCAAAATCTCTTCAGCCTTTTTTATATCAATCCTGTCGACAGTTTTTTTATCCCAGGGCAGCTCAATTAGCCATTCCAGATAATTTCTTATATTGGTAGCCTCCGCAAAAGAGGGGTTCATCTTTTCCAGCTTAGCCAGTTCTTTAAAGGCCTTATCTTTAGCCTCAGGACTAAGCTTGTTTTCTTCGATCTTCTTTCTAAACTCATTGGCCTCGCTCAGGCTCTCATTGTTTTCGCCTAACTCCTCCTGAATAGCCTTGAGCTGCTCTCTTAAAAAATATTCCCTTTGGTTCTTGTCCATTTGCTTTTTGACCATATAGTCAATTTTCTTTTCAGTTTTCAAAACTTCAATCTCTTCAGCAAGAATGGTTGCCAAAAGGCGTAAGCGTTCCATTATATCGAAGGTTTCAATAATCTCCTGCTTCTTAGGAATCTTAAGGAGTATGGTGCCGCCAATACCATCCGCTAACCTCTCGGGCTCCTCGATATCCAGAACATTTAGGTAATTATCACCGGTAATTTTCTTGTTTAACTTTAAATATTCTTCAAAATATCCAGAGACTGAACGTACAAGCGCTTCTGTCTCCAGCTTGTCGTATTGGGCCTTGGCAATAAAATTTAAGTCTACACTGACATAATCCTCCTCCTGGTGGTAGGAAACCATCTCAGCTCTCTCTAGACCCTCTACAAGAATCCTTAGGGCTCCTGTGGGCATCTTCATTATTTGCTTAATCTCAGCATAGGTGCCAGCAGTATAAAGATCCTTTTCTTTGGGAGAATCTGTAGCTGCGTCCTTTTGAGTTGTTAAAAATATCTTTTTATCTTCCAGCATGGCTCTTTCGATGGCCTTAACAGACTGAGGCCTGCCAACATCAAGGTGGGCAACCATGTAAGGAAATACGATTAAACCTCTAAGGGGGAGTAAGGGAACTGCTTCTATAACTTTTTCAATTCTCATTTTTGCCACCTCCATTTTATAAAATACACTCTTTTAATTTTATCAGAATTTAAGCTTAAGATATAGCCTAAAAAAGCCCTGAGCGAAATTTGAGCTCAGGGCCTTGTCTTATGCTGTTTCAGCATTCTTTTTGTTCTTATCTTTTAAGACCAGTATCGGCTGGCTCTCGTTCTTTATAACTTCCTTAGTCAAAAGCACTTTTTTAATATCTTGTCTGGATGGAATTTCATACATAATCTCCATCATGACCTCTTCTAAAATAGCTCTCAGGCCCCTGGCCCCTGTATTTCTGGCTATGGTTTTTTCTGCAATCTCCTCCAGGGCATCATCAGAAATTTCAAGTTCAATATCTTCCAGGCTAAAGAGCTTTTGATATTGCTTTACCAAAGCATTTTTAGGTTCTGTAAGAATTTTAACCATGGCCTCTTTGTCCAGCTCACTAAGAGAAACGAGGACGGGCAACCTGCCCACAAACTCCGGAATTAAACCGTATCTGATTAAATCCTCCGGTAAGACATTTTTTAAGATCTCGCCCTTACCTTCTTCTTTTTTAGAAGTTATCTCAGCATTAAATCCCATGGACTTTTCGCCCGCCCGCTTCTGGATTATCTTTTCAAGGCCATCAAAAGCACCACCACAAATAAAAAGAATATTTGATGTGTCCAGTTGGATAAACTCCTGATGAGGATGCTTTCTGCCTCCTTGAGGTGGAACGCTGGCTACTGTTCCTTCTATAATTTTTAAAAGAGCCTGTTGGACACCTTCACCGGAGACATCTCTGGTTATAGAAGGGTTTTCTGATTTTCTGGCAATCTTATCAATTTCATCGATATAGATGATTCCTTTTTCTGCTCTGTCGATATCGTAATCTGCAGCCTGGATCAGCTTCAGGAGAATATTCTCGACATCTTCGCCAACATATCCGGCTTCAGTTAAGGAAGTTGCATCAGCTATAGCAAAAGGAACATCAATAATCCTGGCCAAAGTCTGAGCAAGCAAGGTCTTTCCGCTGCCGGTTGGCCCAACTATACAAATGTTACTCTTGGCAAGTTCAACATCAGACTTGTCCTTAGCAGGAAGATTAATTCTCTTATAATGATTGTATACGGCCACAGAAAGGACTTTCTTAGCTTTTTCCTGGCTGATTACATACTGATTTAAAATCTCATTTATTTCACTTGGCTTAGCCAGCTGCTTATCTTTTTCCTTGGATGGCGTGATTTCTGATAATTCTTCAGCAATAATCTCATTGCAAAGTTCAATACACTCATCACAAATATAGACGCCAGGTCCGGCAACCAGCTTTCTTACCTGTTCCTGAGGCTTACCACAAAAAGAGCATTGTAGCTTTGCCTTATCTTCATTAAACATATTATCACAACCTTTTTTACCTTTTTGTAATAACCTGGTCAACTATGCCATATTCTTGTGCAGCTTCTGCAGTCATAAAATAATCTCTCTCGGTATCTGCTGCTATTCTTTTCAGGTCTTGACCTGTTCTTTCTGCCAAAATGGAATTAAGTTTTTCTTTCATTTCCACAATTCTCTTGGCATGGATTTCTATGTCAGTAGCTTGACCCTGAGTTCCACCCAGAGGCTGATGAATCATAATTTCACTGTTAGGCAGGGCAAATCTCTTACCCTTAGTTCCTGCTGCCAGCAAAAAAGCACCCATACTTGCTGCCATACCCACGCAGATGGTTGATACATCGGGCTTTATATATTGCATTGTATCATAAATAGCCATCCCGGCAGTAATAGAACCACCTGGGCTGTTGATGTAGATGTTTATATCCTTGTCTGGGTCCTCTGCTTCTAAGAAAAGAAGTTGGGCTATAATTAAGTTTGCTACATAGTCATCTATGCCACTGCCAAGGAAAATAATACGGTCCTTTAAGAGTCTGGAATAGATATCATATGATCTCTCGCCTCTGCTGGTCTGCTCAACAACTATTGGAATTAAAGCACTCATTTTAACACCTCCACTACTTTCTAACTACTTGCTGTTTGCGATAATAAAATCAACAGCCTTATCTGCCTTCATACTGTTAATCATATTTTCACTTTCTCCTGTTGCCTCAAGTAATTCTTTTATTTCTTTAACTTCTTTTTTATACATTTCAGCTAATTTTGCAAATTCTGCTTCCATATCTTCATCTGATATTTCAATATTTTCATGTTTTGCAATAGCTTCAAGAACCAGGGTGTTTTTAACAACCTGTTCTGCATCTGCCTGATACTTGCTTCTCAAGTTATCAATTGTGTCGTTAGTGTATTCAAGATATTGACTTAGGCTAAGGCCTTGTCTAGCCATATTCATTTCCATATTTTGAATAAAAGAATCAATTTGTGTGTCAATCATAGCTTGAGGAATTTCTATTTCAAAGTTTGCTGCTGCTTTTTCGACAGCCTGAGCCTTTAAATCAGCCTCGGCTTTGGATTCCTTAAATTCAAGAAGGTTCTTTTTCAAATCTTCCTTAAACTCTGCCAGAGTTGAAAATTCAGAAACGTTATCGGCAAACTCATCATCTAATTGAGGAAGAATTTTTTCTCTTATTTCTGTAATTTTAACTTCAAATTCTGCTTCCTGTCCTGCAAGATCTGGGCTGTGATATTCTTCTGGGAAAGTGACCTTAATAGTTTTTTCTTCATTTAAAGCCATTCCTTCCAGTTGTTCTTCAAAACCTGGAATAAAGGAGCCAGAACCAATTTCTAAGCTGTAATCTTCAGCTGTTCCGCCTTCAAAAGGAACCTTGTCAAGCATGCCCTTAAAGTTTAAGAGAATAGTATGGCCGTTTTCAACTTTCTTATCTTCAGCAACTTTTTCAAGTGCAGAATGTTTTTCTTGCAATTCTTTAAGTTCTGCAGCTATTTCTTCTTCTGTGACTTCTACTGCAACTTTATCAAGCTCAATATCCTTATATTGTCCTAAATCAAATTGAGGTTTGGCATCTGCTTTTATTTTAAAGATAAATTCTTTGTCTTCTTCTAATTGAACGATTTCAATTTCTGGCTTGCCCAATGGCAAGTTTTCTTCTTCTATAGTATTTAAAACTTCTTCATATAATTCTGGTAGAATTTGATTTGCAGCCTCTTCAAGGAAAAATTCCTTGCCAAAATTATTTAAAAGTACTGGTTTGGGAACCTTACCCTTTCTAAATCCAGGAAGGTTAACTTTTTTTGCCACATCTTTATAGGCTGCTTCCAAACCTTTTTTTACTTTTTCATTAGCTGCTTCTACCGTAATTTCTACTGTTTTTTTATCAATTCTTTCCGCTGTTAATTTCATTGCCAATGGCCTCCTTAATTATTTAGAATCCAAATTGTCGTCTTTTCATTATACACATAATATAGTCTTAAACACAAGAACACCCCGGCAAAATAGCCGAGGTATTTTTTTCTGGAGCGGAAGACGAGATTCGAACTCGCGACCCTCGCCTTGGCAAGGCGATGCTCTACCACTGAGCCACTTCCGCTAATATTTAGTTTGGTGCGGGAGAAGGGACTTGAACCCCCACGGTCTTACCCGCCAGATCCTAAGTCTGGTGCGTCTGCCAGTTCCGCCACTCCCGCACTAATGGTGAGCCATCCGCGACTCGAACGCGGGACGCCCTGATTAAAAGTCAGGTGCTCTGCCGACTGAGCTAATGGCTCTTAGTGAGAAATTATATTTATGAATGATTGGCTGGGGCGGCAGGACTCGAACCTACGCATGCGGGAGTCAAAGTCCCGTGCCTTACCGACTTGGCGACGCCCCAACAAAGCAATATAAATTATATTTATTTGTAAGCAAGATGTCAAGAAAAAACTTCTTAAATTAAATGGGGTGAGTGATGGGACTCGAACCCACGAATGCCGGAGCCACAATCCGGTGCGTTAACCAGCTTCGCCACACCCACCATACACATTTATTTATAATGGCGTGCCTGAAGGGATTCGAACCCCTGACCCTCGGATTAGAAGTCCGATGCTCTATCCAGCTGAGCTACAGGCACAGGATATACTTTTAAAAGTGTCGCTAAAAAAATGGAGCGGGTGAAGGGAATCGAACCCTCGCGACTGGCTTGGAAGGCCAGGGCTCTACCACTGAGCTACACCCGCTCAAGTTCAGCAACCTTGAGATATAAATCAGATGGTCGGGGCAGAGGGATTCGAACCCCCGACCCCATGGTCCCAAACCATGTGCGCTACCAAACTGCGCTATGCCCCG
>CAZUPR010000007.1:40486-48365 GCA_964622305.1 uncultured Eubacteriales bacterium | reverse complement strand
ATAAAATTAAAAAATAAAAATTAAAAATAAAAATAAAAAAATAGGAGGAAGTAAAATGCTTAAAATTTATTATGAAAAAGATGCAAATCTAGAGGATTTAAAAGGTCAGACCATTGCGGTTCTGGGTTATGGAAGTCAGGGACACGCTCAGGCTCAAAACATGAAAGACAGCGGCTTAAATGTTATCGTTGGTCTTAGACCAAGTTCAAAGTCCGTTGCCCAGGCAAAAGAAGATGGTCTGGAAGTTTACTCAATTGCAGAAGCTTGTGCCAAGGCTGATGTTATTCACGTCCTCCTGCCTGATGAGGCTCAGGGTGATGTTTACGAAAATGATATTAAACCAAACCTTAAGGCTGGAGATGCTATCTCCTTCTCCCACGGTTTTAACATTCATTTCAAACAAATCGTTCCTCCTGCAGATGTTGACGTATTTATGATTGCTCCTAAGGGACCAGGCCATATGGTTAGAAGACTTTATGTTGAAGGCCAGGCTGTACCAGGCTTAATTGCGGTACACCAGGATGCAACAGGAAATGCTCAAAAAAGAGCCCTCGCTTTTGGTATGGGCGTAGGCTGTACTCGTTCAGGTTTAATTGAAACAACCTTTGCCGAAGAAACAGAAACAGACCTTTTTGGTGAACAAGCTGTACTTTGTGGTGGCATGACAGAGCTTGTAAGAGCTGGTTTTGACACACTTGTAGAAGCCGGCTACCAGCCAGAAATTGCTTATTTTGAATGTCTGCATGAAATGAAATTGATTGTAGACTTAATGTATGAAGGTGGTATCGCCAACATGCGTTATTCCATAAGTGATACTGCAGAATTTGGTGACTTGGTTACTGGTAAAAGAATTATCAATGAAGATGTAAGAAAAGAAATGAAGGCTGTCCTTAGTGATATTCAAACAGGCAAGTTTGCCAGTGAATTCTTATTGGACAATATTGCCAGAAGACCAAGATTTACTGCCATGAAGAGAATTGACGACAATCATCTGATTGAAGAAGTAGGAAGGAATCTCAGAAACAGCATGTCCTGGTTAAAGAAATAAAGATATTTCAAAAAGGGGGAAGCTGTTTCATGGATAAGAAAATATATATTTTTGATACAACCTTAAGAGATGGTGAGCAGACACCTGGGGTTAGTCTTAATATTAGAGAGAAATTAATTATTGCCAAGCAATTGGATAAACTTGGTGTTGATTGTATTGAAGCAGGTTTTCCTATGGCCTCACCTGGAGACTTTGAGTCTGTAAAAGCTGTTGCTGAAGTGGTAAAACATGCAGAAGTAGCAGGTCTTAGCAGGGCCAACAAGGAAGATATTGACCGCTGCTGGGAGGCAGTGAAGCATGCCAAAAAACCAAGAATTCATACTTTTATTGCTACAAGTCCTATTCATATGCAATATAAGTTGAAAATGGAGCCTGATCAGGTTATAGAGGCTGCTGTTGCGGCTGTAAAGCATGCTAAGTCTTATGTAGAAAATGTAGAGTTTTCCGCTGAGGATGCTTTTAGGAGTGAAGTTCCTTTCTTATGTAAGCTTTTAGAAAAGGTTATCGATGCTGGTGCTACCACAGTTAACCTGCCGGATACTGTTGGCTATGCTACTCCTAAGGAATATGGTGCCTTCATTAAAAGCGTCAAAGAAGGTGTAGCAAATATAGATAAGGCCAGAATCAGCGTCCACTGTCACAATGACCTGGGCCTGGCAGTAGCCAACTCTTTGGCCGCTGTTGAAAATGGAGCCAGACAGGTTGAATGTACAATTAATGGTCTGGGTGAAAGAGCCGGCAATGCTTCTATGGAAGAGTTTGTAATGTCTCTTTACACCAGAAATGATTACTATAATTTAGAAACAAATATTGTTAAAAAAGAAATCTATCGTTCCAGTAATCTTGTCAGCAGACTTACAGGTATTGTTATCCAGCCTAACAAGGCTATTGTGGGTAAAAATGCCTTTGCTCACGAATCTGGAATTCACCAGGATGGTATCTTAAAGAACAGAGAAACTTATGAAATTATGAATCCCGATATGATAGGGGTCCCTGCTGAGACTCTGGTTCTGGGTAAGCACTCTGGCCGTTCTGGCTTTAAAGCTAAGCTTCATGAATTAGGCTATGACCTGGAAGGGGATCGCCTCAATGATCTCTTTGCTAAATTTAAGGATCTCTGCGACAAGAAGAAGGAAATCAAGGACGAAGATTTAATCGCCCTGGTAGATGAAGAACTTCTTAGAGAGGACGAAATCTATAAGTTCGTTTATCTTCACGTTTCCTCAGGCACAAACATCTCCGCCACTGCAACTGTAGGGGTTAAGATAAATGATATTCTTATTGAAAAAGCTGAGCCAGGCAAAGGTCCTATTGAAGCTATTTACAAGGCTATCAACTCTATTGTCAGCGGCGATTTCAACCTGGAAGATTACAAGATTAACTCAGTAACCTCAGGTAAGGATGCCCAGGGTGAGGTACTTACCAAGGTAAGATATAAGGGTAAGGTCTTTATCGGCAAGGGTGTCAGCGTTGATATTATTGAAGCTTCTGCCCGTTCCTATGTGAATGGCATTAACAAGGCTCTCAATTATGAGAAAAAATATTCTTAAAAGGGGTGTCTTTTTATGGGAATGACCATGACTGAAAAAATTCTTGCAGCCCATGCTGGCCTTGAGTCAGTAAAGCCTGGTGATTTAATCACTGCCAAGACAGATATAGTTCTTAGCAATGATATTACTGGCCCGGTTGCCATTAAAGAATTTCGTAAACTTGATAAAGAAAAGGTTTTTGATAAAGACAAGGTAGTAATGATTCCTGACCATTTTGCTCCTAATAAGGATATTCAATCAGCCCAGCAGTGTAAGGAACTGAGAGAATTTGCCATGGAACAAGATTTGACCCACTATTTTGAAGTTGGCAGAATGGGAATAGAACACTGTCTTTTACCTGAGCAGGGAATTGTTGGTCCTGGCCAGTTGATTATCGGGGCAGACTCACATACTTGTACCTATGGAGCTCTGGGAGCTTTTTCGACAGGTATGGGTTCTACTGATATTGCTGCTGCCATGGCTACAGGTGATACCTGGCTTAGAGTACCTGAAAGTATAAAGGTAGTGGTTAAGAATAAACCTCTTAACCCCTGGGTTAGCGGAAAAGACGTCATTCTTTATCTGATTGGCAAGATAGGAGTTGATGGGGCCCGCTATCAGGCTCTTGAGTTTGTTGGCGATGGTATCCAATACCTGTCTATGGACAGCCGTCTGACCATCTCCAATATGGCCATTGAAGCCGGAGCTAAAAATGGTATTTTCCCGGTGGATCAGATCACTATAGACTATCTGCAAGGGCGTTTCACTGAGGAATATACTGTTTACGAGAGTGATGCTGATGCAAAATACAGTCAGGTTATTGAAATTGACCTGGCCCAGCTTGAACCTCAGGTGGCTTTCCCTCATGCTCCTTCAAACACCAAGGCTATAAGTGAAATTAAAGGGGAAATTAGAATTGACCAGTCTGTTATTGGCTCATGCACAAATGGCAGGCTTGAAGATATGGAAATCGCTGCCTCAATTTTGAAGGGTAAAAAGGTTGCCCCTCATGTGAGATTAATTGTAATTCCTGGTACCCAGGATGTTTACAAGGAGTGCATTAAAAAAGGTATAGTTGATATTGTTATTGATGCAGGAGGAGTTTTCTCAACACCAACTTGTGGCCCCTGTCTGGGAGGACATATGGGAATTTTAGCCCAGGGTGAGAGGGCCATTTCTACTACAAACAGGAACTTTGTTGGCAGGATGGGGCATCCGGAGAGTGAAGTTTATCTTTCCAACCCAGCCCTGGCTGCAGCATCGGCAATTGCGGGAAAAATTGCTTCACCAGAGGAGGTAATATAGATGTCTCTATATCAAGGAAATGTCTGGAAAGTTGGCGATGATATCGACACAGATTTAATTATTGCCGCCAGGTATCTGAATGATGCCAGTGAAGAAAACATGAAAAAGCACTGTCTTGAAGATCTGATCCCTGATTTTGCCAATGTAATTAATGCTGGCGATATTTTGGTTGCCGGTAAAAACTTTGGTTGTGGCAGTTCCAGAGAACATGCTCCTTTTGCTATTAAAGCAGCTGGAATCAGTGTGGTTGTGGCCAAGAGTTTTGCCCGCATTTTTTACAGAAATGCTATAAATATTGGGCTTCCCATTGTAGCTTCACCAGAGGCGGTTGATGAACTTGATCAGGGTGATGAAGTTCAAATTGATCTTGATAAGGGAATTTTGACAAATGTCACTAAGGGTAAAACCTATGAAACAGAAGCTTTCCCAGAATTTATAAAAGAAATAATTGCTAAAGGAAACTTACTTAATTACGTGAAAGGCAGGGTGGACTGATTGTATAAAATTGCGGTTTTACCGGGCGACGGAATTGGTCCGGAAATTAGCCAGGCTGCCATAGAAGTCTTAAGTAAAGTAGCTGGAATTTTTAAAATAGATTTTGAGTATGAAGAGGGAAAATTTGGAGGAGCAGGCTTTGATGCTTATGGAAAACCCTTTCCTGACGAGACCTGGGAAATCATCCAGCGGGCGGATGCTGTTCTTTTAGGAGCAGTTGGTGGTCCCAAATGGGATCAGGTAGAGAGAAGCCTTAGACCTGAATCAGCCCTTTTAGATTTAAGAAAAAGGCTGGGGCTTTATTGCAATATCAGACCTGTTAAGTATTTTCCTGTTCTTGCAGGCATGGTGGTTTGGAAACCGGAGTGTCTGGAAGGAACTGATATGGTTATTTTAAGGGAACTTACTGGTGGGGCCTATTTTGGCGACAAGGGGAGAGAGGGCGATAATGCCTACGATACAATCTCCTACTCAAAAGAAGAAATAAAAAGAATTCTAGTTGAAGCCTTTGAAATGGCCATGCAGAGAAGGAAAATAATTCACTCTGTAGATAAGGCCAATGTCTTAGAAACATCAAGACTCTGGAGAGAGGTTTTGGCAGAAGTTGCCAAAGACTATCCAGAAGTTAAGGTAGAAGAGCTTTATGTGGACAATGCTTCCATACAACTCATAATTAACCCACAACAATTTGATGTTTTAGTTACTGAAAATATGTTTGGCGATATTCTTTCCGATGAAGCTGCAGCCATTGCCGGATCTTTAGGCATGCTGCCATCAGCCAGTCTTGGCGGAAAAATCAGCCTTTATGAACCAGCCCATGGTTCAGCACCAGATATAGCTGGTATGAATCTTGCCAATCCAATTGCTACGATATTGTCAGTAGCTATGATGCTTAGATACTCCTTTAAAGAGGAGGCTGCTGCCAAGGCCATAGAAGACGCGGTTGAAGCTGTTCTGGCAGATGGATACCTGACACCAGATATAGCCGGAAAAAATGGCAGAAAAACCGGCACAAAAGAATTTACCCAGCTGATTATCCAACATCTGGGGACGCAACATTCTGTCTGACGCAGGCTTTGATATCAATCAAAAAAGGAGGAGTAATTTTCAAGAATATTTTTCTTGAAAGTTACTCCTCCTTTATATTTTGCATTTGGGGACGCAACATTCTGTCCGGACAGAATGTTGCGTCCCCAAATGTTAGCGATTGAAAAGGGTCCTTAACCTGTCGGCGAAATTCTTTTTAACCACGATTTCAGTATAAGGCTTATTAATTATCAAATTAGCTATGCTTTCCACACACTGAGAAGCATAACAGTCGGTTTCGCCCAATACAAAGGGGCGCCTTTTTTTAACAGACCTGCTGACTGCATAATCCTCTGGAATAAAACCATATTTAAAAATCTTTATTTTCAGATTTTGCCGGGCCACACCAATAATTTTAGAAGAGATGAAATTGGCCTCTTCGGCGTCCTCAACCTTATTAATAATAAGTTTAATAGTGATTGACGGGTCAGTCTCATCAATGGTCTTAATCAGGGCGTAGGCGTCAGTTATAGAATGTGGTTCGGGCGTAGTGATAACCAAAACTTCATGGCTGGCCAAGAGAAAATTCATAACGTTGTTGGCGATGCCGGCACCGGTATCAATAATTACATAATCAGCATATTTTTCCAGTTCATTAAAGCTGTTAACCAGCTTGTTAAACTTCCAGATATCAATATTGGCCAAATCTTTAAAACCAGACCCGCCAGGGATAACATTGACTCCGCCAGGCCCTTCCACAACAGCTTCCATAATATTAATATCATTATCAATAATATCTTTTATAGTATATTTGGATCTTAAGTTCATGAGAATATCAACATTGGCCATGCCCATATCGGCATCAAGTAAGAAGGTATTATAGCCTTTTTGACTGAGGGTTACTGCTAAATTAATTGCGAAGCTTGTTTTTCCAACACCACCCTTACCAGAGGCAATAGAGATAAATTTAGTCTTGCCGCCCTTACGGTAAAAGGGTTTTTTTACCTTTAAATACTGGGAGGGTGATACTTCTTTGGCAATCAGTTCAGAAATATATTCCTTTCTGCTTCTTTGATTGAAAAGATAGAGCATGGTCCCCTCAGCTGGCAGGACATATTTGCCGTCAGGCGTGAGAGGCAGCTCGAGAAAAATAAAATCTTCATCTACTGCAAGAACCTTTGCCTTATAGAGATCTTTAAAAACATTGTTCTTAGCCTTAATAACCAGTAAATCTCCATTTTCAATCATAAGAACACCTCAGAAAATTAGTTAGAGTCTTTCGCATAAGAAAAAGTTATTTCCTTGTTGGTGGGTTCTAAAACCAACTCCGGCATAGTTTTAATTTCTGGATAAATCCCATATGCGTGGAGCAAGTCAATTATCCCTCCAGGTAATTCAATACCATTTTTTAAAACCTGAGGATTGCCCAAAGCCCTGATAATGTAAGGAGCTTCAAGCAGGGTGCTGTTTACAGTCATTTGGTAAGTTTCTTCAGACTGATAAAAATAAGTCCGGGAAGTTATGCGGTTGCCGTTAATATTAATTGCCTCGGCTCCAGAATTCCACAGCTCATTAATTACCTTAACCAGATCAGTGTAGATAACTGGCGCATGTCCATCAATCGTCATTATAATGCCTGGCCCTTTTAAGGAAGAGCTGCCATTTAATTTTTTTAGTTTATTAATTTCATAAAGCAAATCATCTCTTGCCTTAGCCTGGCCACTGCCAGATGCCTCCAGCTGATTGAGCCTTCTTTCCAGGTTGGTAATTTCTTCATCAAGAACCCTTTTTCGGGTTGTCAATTCCCTGGTCATAGCGGCAAGCTCCGCCTGTTCGTGATTGCTTAAGTCACCTGAGGAGCTGACAAAAGACTGATATTGAGTTGTACTTATTATACCAAAAAAGAAGAGGATTATGGTCAGAGCAATTCTTTTTTTATTCATGATCATCATCCCGGTTTAGCTTGTAATATTTAGTAATAATATTTCTGCGAATCTCTGAGATATTGTTAAAGATACGTACTCCAAAAGCAAAGACGGCTGCCATATATAAATCGACACCTATGCTGTCGCCTACATAAGCAAAGAAACCAGCAGCCAGCATATTTACAAAAAAGCCACTGATTAGGAGGATGGATTCAAAGCTCCCTTTTTGGATGGTCTTAATACCGCCAAAAATAGTATCCAGAGCAGCCAGGAAGGCCACAGAAAAATATTTTACCAGGTGAGCAGGAATTTCAATGTTTAAGAGATAGCCCAAACCAGCACCGGCAAAAAGGCCTAAAAAAGGTATAAACCACACAAGCAACACTCCTTTAACTTATACTTTCAGAATAGGTAAAAATGATTTCATTTTTATAGGCAGGTATAATTAAATCTTCATCTTCATTGTAGAGCTTATAAGATACCGGAAAATTTGAGCTGGTTAAAAAGAGGTACTCACTGGAGTTTAAAATATATTTTTCCAATAGAGTGGG
>CAZUPR010000007.1:0-40386 GCA_964622305.1 uncultured Eubacteriales bacterium | reverse complement strand
ATTTTGATACCCTTGCCTTTGAGTGCTGTAAGTCCGGCAGCCCTGCGCTCCTTATAGAGCTCGGCCCTTAAATTTTTCATGATAGTATCTTCATTTGCAGAAGCTTCTTCTAAAAGAGTAATCTTGTTTTTTATCTCTTCCAGGCGAGCTTCATCTTCTATAATTTCTGCCCTTAAGTTTTCAATAATTCTTATCAGCGAATTATTTTTTTGCGGGTTACTTTTTGGGTTTGAAATCATTTGATAATTATAGACTGAAAAGAAGAAAAAACCAGATAAGATTGTTACAAGTGTAAGGATAAAAAGATTCCTTTTCATTCAAACCCTCCTTAAGTAATTTTTTTAACAAGCCTACTATATATTGTATCAAATAATGGTCAGTTTTGGTATAATAATACATCAATAGAAATCATTATAATTGGATGGTGGAAAGATTGGCAGATAAAATTTTAAGCATAGTTTCCCTTGTCAGTATTGTTGACATTATAATCGTTGCCTTCTTTATATATAAAATATTTATGCTTATAAAAGATACCAGGGCAGAGCAACTCTTAAAAGGCCTTATAATTCTTCTTTTTGCAACGGGCATAAGTAAGTATATGGGCCTTAGTATGATTAACTGGATTCTGGAAAGAGCCCAGACTATTCTTCTTGTTGCCCTGCCTATTGTTTTCCAGCCAGAACTTAGAAGAATGTTAGAAAAAATTGGCCGAGGAGGCTTTTTGGGTTCAGTTGCAATTTGGGATGATAAAAGTGAAGAAGAGAGCCTGAGTGAGATAGCCAGAACAGCCCATGAGCTGGCAAACGAAAGAGTAGGCGCTCTTATTGTAATAGAAAGACAAATTGGTCTGGCAGATATTGTTGAGACGGGCACAATTTTAGATGCAAAAATTTCAAAAGAACTTTTAAAAAGTATCTTCTTCGTAAATAATGCTCTTCATGATGGAGCAGTAATTATAACTAAGGACAGAGTCAGGGCTGCGGCATGTTTTTTACCCTTAACTAATAATCCAAGGGTGAGCAAGGCTTTAGGAACCCGCCACAGGGCGGCTATTGGCATGTCAGAAAACTCAGATGCACTTGTTATAGTGGTTTCTGAAGAGACTGGCATAATTTCCCTGGCTGAAGATGGAGTATTAAAGAGAAACTTTACAGAAAGGGAGCTTAAAAAATATTTAATTGACAGAATTCATAAGGAACAATCCCAGGGTCTTAAAGATTTACTGGCCCGGAGGTTCAAAAAATGAGGAATTCTAAAAGATTTTACCAGGTCATGTCTCTCCTGATGGCTATCCTGCTTTGGATTTATGTAGTGGCAGAGGAAAATCTCTTTTTAGAAAGAACCTTTACAGCAGATGTTTCTTATATCAATCTGGAAGGATCTCTCATACCGGCCGGCAAGATGCCTACTGTTAACGTGAGTATAAGAGGCGACCAAAATACAATCAATAAACTCAACTCTTCTGATTTTTCAGTTTTTGTTGATTTAAAGGAAGCAGAAAAAGGCGAGAATGTGGCCCAGGTTCAGGTAGAAGGGCCAGATGACGTCAAGCTGGTTTCAGTATCGCCATCAAAAATATATTTAAAGTTGGATGAGAGGGCTGAAAAACAGGTTCCACTTGATGTTAAAATTACGGGTCATACCAGGGAGGGTTTCTCTTCTTTTGAAGCCAGTCTAAAAACTTCTCATGTGACTATCAGTGGTCCCAAGGAAATGCTTACAGCTATATTTTCAGCTGAAGTGGAAGCAAATTTAGATTATGCCGATTCCAACCTCTCCCTGCAGCTTATTCCAAAAATCAATGGACTTTTGGGACAATTTGATGCTGATGTAATCACTGTCAAACCAGAAATGGTAGACGTTTTTATTCCAGTCATCGAAGATAACCCCAGCAAGTCTGTTCCGGTTGTGGCTAATCTTACCGGGATCCCTGCCTATGGCTATAAAGTTTCCAGGGTAGTTGTAGAACCAGATATTCTTAGGATTTCTGGCGCAAACGAGCTCATAGCCGAGATTAAAGAGGTCAGCACCACAAATATAGACATTACAAATATGAAGGATGAAGTTGTTGCTGAACTAGGTCTTTTGATTCCTGATAAGGTTACATCACTTTACGAAAACAGGATTAAAGTCATTGTCCTTTTTGAAAAAGTTATGACTGAAAAAAGAGTAGAAAAGAAAATAGAAATTAGAAATATGCCCGAAGGCGAAAACTTAAAGGCTAGCCAACAAAATATCAGCCTAATTTTAAAGGGTTATGAGCTGGACTTCCAAAACTTTTTAATGGAAGATTTGCATGTATATGTCGATGCAGAAAAATTCCAGGGGACCAGCATGGATTTTCCTGTTAAGGTAGCCGGACCGGAAAATATTGAAATAATGGAAATTAACCCAGGCAAAATAAGCCTGACTAAAGAAAGCAATTAAGAAGGAGAGTGTGCATGGAAAAGTTATTTGGTACAGATGGAGTAAGAGGGGAGGCCAATAGTTTTTTGACCCCCGCTTTGGCATATAAACTTGGTAAGGCAGTGGCTGCTCTCTTAAAGGAAGAGGCAGCTGCACATATGAAAAAAGCTGTTTTGATAGGAAAGGATACAAGAATTTCTGGCGATATGCTTGAAGCTGCTTTGGCAGCAGGAATTTGCTCTATGGGACTTGATGTTTATTCTCTGGGAGTTTGTCCTACCCCGGCTGTTGCCTATATTACCAGGGAACTGGATTTTACTGCTGGAGTAATGATTTCTGCTTCCCATAACCCAGCTATTGATAACGGAATCAAGTTTTTTGACAGCAAGGGTTATAAGCTTGCCGATGATTTAGAAGAGGAAATAGAAAGCTATATAGTTACCAATAAAATAGAAAGCCTGCCAGCAGCTCCAGGGGATCAGACCGGCAGAATTTTTGCCTCCCAGGAACTTTTGGGCCATTATAAAAGTTTTCTTTTAAAAGAGTTTCCTCTTAAACTTGAAAACATGAAAATTGTCGTCGATTGCGCCAATGGATCAGCCTCAGAAATTATGCCCGCTCTTTTAAAAGCAAATGGACTTAATTTTATAGCTATCCATAATGAACCAGATGGCCTTAATATCAACTTAAACTGTGGCTCTACTTCCCTGGCCAGCCTCAAAGAAAATGTTCTTAAAGAAGGAGCGGATCTGGGAATTGCCCACGATGGCGATTCAGACAGAGTCCTTTTTGTTGACCATTTAGGTGCAGAGGTTGATGGCGACATGGTCATGGCACTGGTTGCCAGAAATCTAAAGAGCAAGGGGAAACTTGCCAACAACCTGGTTACTGGAACAGTTATGAGTAATCTGGGCCTAAAAAAGTTTTTTGAAAAAGAAGGAATTGATTTTGTTGAGGCTCAAGTTGGCGACCGTTACGTTCTGGAAGAAATGCTGCGTTTGGGTGGCTCCTTTGGAGGGGAACAATCAGGCCATTTAATCTTTTTGGATTATAACACTACCGGTGATGGCATTTTAACCGCCTTCATTCTTTTAAAAATTATAGAAGAATCTGGTCTAAGCCTGGAAGAACTTCTGGAAGATTTTGTTAAATATCCACAAATACTTGTAAATGTGAAGGTGGCAAACAAAGTGGGCTGGGATAAAAATGAAAGGATAAGCCTGGCTATAAAAGAAAAGGAAAGAGAACTTGCTGCAGATGGCCGGCTTTTAGTTAGAGCATCAGGCACAGAAAACCTAATCAGGGTTATGGCTGAAGGTAAGGATCAAGAAACTATAAAAAAGATAGCAGGCGATTTAGGCCAGCTTATTGCAGGTGAACTTTCTTGAAGATTATTTCTATAGGTAACGATATTATTGAAATAGACAGAATAAGAAGGGCAGCTGAGAAAAATCCTAGCTTCCTTGACCGAATCCTTACGGAAAGAGAAAAAGACTACTGTTTCAAGGGAGGAAGTTCTTATGCTTCAGCAGCAGCAAGATTTGCCGCTAAAGAGGCTTTGGTTAAGGCTTTAGGAACTGGTTTTTCTGCCTGCTCTTTTTTGGATATTGAAATAATTAATGATGCTAAAGGTAAGCCGGAAATATTTCTAAAAGGACCTGCCCAGGAAGTATTTAAAGAAATAGGGGGGCAGGAAATTCTTTTGACCCTTAGTCACTGCAAGGACTATGCTCTGGCAAATCTTATTATTCAGGGGTGAAAAAATTGCCTCAAAGACCACTTTGGGCTGAAATAGACTTAAAAGCCATAAAAAACAATATTAATGAAATTAAAAAAATCTCTGCTCCGGCAAAACTTATGTCTGTTGTTAAGGCAAATGCCTATGGTCATGGGGCCTTAAAAATTGCCCAAACTATAGAAAATGACACAGATTTTTTTGGGGTAGCAATTACAGCTGAGGCCCTGGAACTAAGAAATGGCGGAATTGAAAAAGATATTTTAATTTTAGGCTGGACCCCCAGAGAAGACTTTGAAATCTGTCTCCAGAAAAAGATTACGCTAACTATTTTTGATTATGAGGATGCTGTCTTTTTAAATGAACTTGCAGGAAAAATGCAGCTGGAGGCCAGAATACATCTTAAAATAGACACAGGCATGAGCAGGCTTGGTTTTTTACCTGATGATGATGGTCTGGATAAGGTTGCTAAAATCCTTCAATTTGAAAATATTTATTCTCAAGGAATTTTTTCCCATTTGTCAAAGGCAGATGAACTCGATAAAACTTTCGCTTTAAAACAATTAGAGATTTTTAAGGATTTTCTTAAGCGCCTGGAAGAAAAAACTGGAAAGAGCATTCCTCTTAAACATATGGCTAACAGTGCCGCAATTTTACATTTACCCCAGGCCCATCTTGATATGGTAAGGGCAGGTATTATTCTCTATGGCCTTCGGCCCTCGAAAGAAGTGAACCTGGAAGGGCGTAATTTCCCGCCAGTTATGACTTTAAAGGCCAAAATTTCGCGGGTAGAACTTTTACCGGCAGGGACTCTTATCAGCTATGGAGGCAGTTATAAAACTGACAGGGAAGAGCTTGTAGGAACAGTACCGGCAGGTTATGCCGATGGGTATAGCAGGCTTCTTTCTAGCAAGGGCCAGGCAATTTTCCGGGGAGAGAGAGTTCCCATACTGGGCAGGATTTGCATGGATCAGTTTATGGTAAATTTATCAGATTTCCCAGATGCCCAAAGGGGTCAGGAGCTTATCCTGCTTGGGCCTGGGCAAAGTGCAGATGACCTGGCAGAAAAGCTTTCAACCATAAATTATGAGATAACTTGCATGATTTCTTCCCGGGTTCCCAGGGTATACACAGACCTTTAAAAGATTATCAAGAGACTTGCATATCTTAACTTTTGTTTATATAATGTTACTGAAGATTGATCTTGCATAATACCGGAGGTGCGCACTCATGTTCATCAAAAGTACAGAGGTTGTCAGCTCTACCGTCAGGTCCTATATTGACGAGAAAGAAAGACACCACATTAAAAGTGTAATGATTTCTGGCTATCAGGAAATGGCCAGTATCAATCTATCAATAGCTTGCGAGGGACTCTGCCTGGAGGATGAGGTGCAGGAACTCCTGGATAAAATATTTGGAGAATAAAAATGAATGTAAAAAGAGGAGATATCTACATGGCTGATTTAAGTCCTGTGGTAGGCTCAGAGCAGGGAGGGACCCGGCCGGTTTTAGTTATTCAGAACAATATCGGCAATCAATATAGCCCAACTACTATTATTGCTGCGATTACCAGCAAGATATCCAAAGCCAAGCTGCCTACTCATGTGGAACTTTCAGCCAAGAAAAATGGTTTAATAAAAGATTCTGTAATACTTCTTGAACAATTAAGAACAATAGACAAGGAAAGGCTTAAAGACAAAATAAGTCAAATAGAAGCTGGTCAAATGATTAAGGTTGATAAAGCTATTGAAATAAGCCTTGGATTGATAGAACTTTAGTAATACATATATACATATTAATAAAAACAGCCTCTTAGGCTGTTTTTTAGTTAGAACAATTATAAACCGGGGGTTAACAAAATGAAAAAAATTTATACCTTGCTTCTTGCCTTGCTTCTTTTAAGTGCAGGTTGTAATAATCTTGATAAAAATATGAATGGACAGTCTAAAGAAGAAGAGCCACAGGAAGAGATTCAGGAAATCTTACCAGATTTGGATTATCTCCAGGAAATAGGGGCTAATGAGCTTGGCCGGATTATGATAATTGAATACCATACCATTGGTGAAGAAGAAGGTCGTTGGGCCAGAACCTATACTAACATGCGTAAAGACCTGGAAAAACTTTATGATGCTGGTTATGTAGCTGTCAGCCTTAATGATATGGCCAGAGGAAATCTTGACATTCCGGCAGGAAAAACTCCTGTTGTTATTACCCTTGACGATGGGACCCAGGGACATTTTCGTTTCATAGAAGATGAAGAAGGGCAATTACAGGTTGATCCCAAATCGGCCGTGGGTATTTTAGAAAACTTTTATGAGGACTACCCGGATTTTGGTCTGGAAGCTACTTTTTTTATAAATGGTTACAATCCTTTTGGTCAATCCAAAGAATTATCAGATAAAAAAATAAAATATATAATAGAAAAAGGTATGGATATAGGAAACCACTCAGTTAACCACCCACAGATGAACAAGCTGACTCAAACAGAAGTAGCTAAAGAGCTTCTTCCTATTGTAAAACTGGTTGACAGCCTGGTACCTGGCTATAAAGTAGAAACTTTTGCCCTGCCTTTTGGTATTGGCACCAAGGAAAAAGAATGGGCGGTCAAAGGCCAGCTCGAAGAAGCCACTTATGAAAATGTTGCTGTTCTTTTAGTTGGCTCAACTCCGGCTCCATCACCTTATAATAAGAAATTTGACCCTTACGCCCTGGAAAGGGTTCAGGTTTTTGAAGATAACCTTGATAAATGGCTGGAATTTTTTGAAAAGAATCCCGAACAAAGGTACATCAGTGATGGTTTTGATCAGATTATAACCCTTCCTGAGTCTCTTTTAGAAAATTTAGATCCCCAGACAGAAAAAGAAGTTTTAAGCTACTAAATAAAGAAAAACTATTAAAGCAAAGGAAGTAACCTTTTGAAAAAAATAATTATAACCTTAATCTTCATTTTACCTATGCTTTTTGCATTTTTATTGACCAACAGCTTTATTTTTTCCCACATGTATGTACCAACATCTTCAATGGTACCAACACTTGAAGTAGGCAGCCATCTTGTAGTCTTTAAAAGCTACTATCTCTTTAAGGATCCTCAAAGGGGTGACATCGTAGCTTTTTTACCCCCGGATGACCCTGTTTTAAATGCTGACGAAAAAATTAAAAATGCTTATCTGACCAAAAGAATTATTGGTCTGGGCGGGGATAAAATTGAAATCAGCAGTGGTTATCTCTTTATTAATGATCAGTTACAGGATGAAGATTATATAAGCGAAGAATCTTTTCAGGATTTTGGACCTGTTGAAGTCCCGGCTGGTAAACTTTTCTTTATGGGCGATAACAGGAACTACTCTTACGATTCCACCAGGTGGGAAGATCCCTTTGTTGAGCAAAAAAATCTAAGAGGAAAGGTTTTATCACACTTTCTAGTAAAAGATGTTTTCAAATCACCAAAGGATATCTTGATAGTTTCCTTTGCTTTTTCAGTCTTTTTTATAGTTTATTTTATCTTTAACAAGCTCTTTTTGTTTGCCCTTAACCAGGCAGCAGCCGGTAATCTTTTCTTTGCTGATGTTAAAAAGGATATTAACGATATTTCTTATTCTTTCTTGCTTATGATACTGGCCATTATTTTTTACTTTAAAGATTATATTGGAAAGTTTCTTTGGTAATGAGGAGGACTTATTTTGGCTGTTAAAATATTAAGTGGTCAGGAAATAGATATAACAAAAAACAGGCCAGGACTTAGGGTTGTAAAAATAGCTCTGGGCTGGGAAATGGACTCTGATAAAAAACTGTCATTTGATTTAGACTCATCGGTAATCCTTTGCAATGATGAGGGGCAGGCTATCGATAGCAGTCATTTTATTTTTTACAATAATAATACTGATCCTGCAGGTTCTGTACTTCACCTGGGTGATAATAAAAGTGGCGGTAGTGAAGAAGAAGAGATTATTGTTTTTCTGGACAAGATTCCTCTTTCGGCCTCTAAGCTGGTCTTTGTAATTAGTATTTATGAAGGCCTGGAGAAAAAACAAAATTTTGGGCAGATAGAAAACTCTTATTTAAAAATTATCGACAAAGAGGCTGATGATGAAATGATCAGATTTGATCTTTCAAGTTTGTCCTCCCAGGATACAGGGTTAATTATTGGCGAACTCTATAAAGTAGAAGAGGAGTGGAGCTTTAGAACTTCCGGCATGGGTTTTCTTGAAGGACTGAAAGAAATAATAAAATATTACGGTTTGTCTTGACTCAGACTTGAAAATATAATATATTATTAGCTGTTAAGTATAAACACTTAACAAGGTGATAATATGTTAGAAAAAAGAGACTATTTAAATGAGCTTTATGACCTTTACGGGCCAATGCTTACTGACAAACAAAAGAAATGTTTTGTCCTCTATTATCAAGAGGATTTTTCTTTGGCCGAAATAGGCGAAATAGAAGATATTTCCCGTAATGGGGTCTACGATAACCTAAAAAGAGGAGAGAATCTCCTTCTTTCTATGGAAGAAAAATTAAAAATTCATAGTAAAATGTTTAATCTAAAGAATAATTTAGATCAGATTCAGGAACTCCTAAATAAAACAAAGGAACAAATCTGAGGTGTGTATATGGCTTTTGAAGGATTAAGTGAAAAATTACAAGGTGTAATAAAAAAATTAAAGGGTCAGGGCAAAATTTCTGAGGCTGAGCTTAAAGAGGCCATGCGTGAAGTACGTATAGCACTTTTGGAGGCTGACGTTAACTTCAAGGTGGTCAGAGATTTTGTAAAAACCGTTAATGAAAAGGCTCTGGGTGAAGAGGTTTTAGAGAGTCTTACTCCCGGTCAGCAAATAATAAAAATCGTTAATGATCAGCTTGCAGAATTAATGGGTGGCCAGGTCAGCAAACTTGATCTGTCAGGCCGTCCCCCCTTAAGTATTATGATGGTTGGCCTGCAGGGGGCTGGTAAAACAACCTCTACTGGTAAACTTGCCAACTATTTAAGGAAGCAAGGCCGCCGTCCGCTTATGGTAGCTTGTGACGTTTACAGACCAGCAGCAGTAAAGCAACTTGAAGTTCTGGGTAAACAGCTGGATTTACCAGTTTTTTCTCTGGGAACTGATATCTCACCGGTAGAAATCTCCAAAAAAGCTCTGGAGCATGCCAAAGAGCACGGCAATGATATTGTCTTGCTTGACACCGCAGGCCGCCTTCATATTGATGAAGAGCTTATGGATGAATTAAAAAATATAAAAGAAGTAACAGCTGCAAGAGAAATTCTTTTAGTTGTAGATTCAATGACAGGTCAGGATGCAGTTAATGTTGCAGAAAGTTTTAATGACCTGCTTGATATAACAGGCCTTGTCCTTACAAAACTTGATGGGGACACCCGGGGTGGAGCTGCCCTTTCTGTTAAGGCAGTAACTGGTAAGCCTGTAAAATTTGTGGGTATGGGCGAAAAGCTTGATGCCCTTGAACCCTTCCATCCAGACAGAATGGCTTCTCGTATTTTAGGTATGGGTGATGTTCTTACCTTAATTGAAAAGGCACAGGATGCCTTTGACCAGGAAAAGGCCAAAGAGCTGGAAAAGAAAATGATGAAGGCCCAGTTTACCCTGGAGGATTTCCTTGACCAAATGGAGCAAATGAAAAGCATGGGTCCAATTGATCAAATGATGGAAATGATTCCAGGTATGAGTAAGGCAAAAATGGGTGATATGCAGCTCAATGAGAAAGAGCTTGCAAAAACACAAGCGCTAATTAGATCCATGACTCCTGCTGAAAGGCAAAATCCGGCCATTATAAATGGCAGCAGAAGAAAAAGAATTGCGGCTGGATCGGGAGCAAGAGTTCAGGATGTAAATAGATTAATAAAGCAATTTACAGACGCACAAAAAATGATGAAGCAACTTTCAGGCCAGATGAGCAGGGCCAAAAAAGGTGGCAAATCAAAAATTAAATTCCCATTATTTTAAGGAGGTGAAGATAAGTGGCTACAAAGATTAGATTAAAAAGAATGGGTTCAAAAAGAAAGCCTTTTTACCGTTTGGTTGTAGCAGATTCCCGTGCACCAAGAGACGGAAGGTTTATTGAAGAAATTGGTTACTATAACCCAAACCTTGACCCTGCAGTTATTGAAATAGATACAGAAAAAGCAGAAAAATGGTTAAAAACTGGTGCAAAGCCATCAGATACCGTAAGATCTCTTTTTAAAAGCAAGGGCATCTCAAAATAAGTGACTCTTAATTCTTTATGGAGGTGTGCTAATTGAGAGACTTAGTCGAATATATGGCAAAATCTTTGGTTGATCATCCTGAGCAGGTTACTGTTACAGAAATTGAAAATGAATCTGCTATTATTCTTGAACTTAGAGTGGCAGATGAAGACATGGGCAAGGTAATTGGCCGCCAGGGCAGAATTGCCAAGGCTATAAGGACTGTTACCAAGGCTGTGGCTACCAGAGATGGTAAAAAAGTTATGGTTGAAATTGTGCAATAAATTTGCAAGAAGCTAAAGGGCCCAGGCCCTTTTTCTATACATATAAGATTTGAGGGGGCGAGCCAGGCATATGGAAAGTATAAATATCATGCGCAAATTAGTTATTAAGCAAGTTGTTACTGAAAACTTTAAAAAGCAGGCTGTATCTGAATTACAGACAGCACTTAAACAGGCAGAAAGCGAAATGGACGACTTTGAAAAGAAATATAGAAAGATGATTACAGAATTTACAGTCAAAAATCTGCCTCAGGTTGATCAGGTAAGGGCTCAGTTTGAAGCAGAAAAAGAAAGAAGAGGCATTTTAAAAGAGCAGCTTTCAGAACAATTTAAGGCTGCTATGAAACTTGATATCGGCAGTGAAATAGTTCAGGCTGTAATTGATGGCCCTTATGAACTAAAAATTGGCGATAATTTCGACCAAATTAACAGACAAGAAATAGTCATTAGCGATGGAATTGTTCAGGAAATAAGGTAGGTGTTTAAAATGGTAAGGGTTGGCAAAATTGTCAATACTCATGGACATAAAGGCGCTCTTAAAGTCCAGTACCTTACAGACTATCCTGAAAGGTTTGAGGAGCTTAAAGAAGTATATCTCTATGAAAATGGGGTAAAAGAAAAGTTAACAATAACCTCAGTCAAATATCAGCATAAAAATCTTATTATAGAATTAAAAGAAATTGAGGACATGAACCAGGCTGAACTTTTAAAAGGGAAATACTTATTTATTAATAGGGAAGATGTTAAGCCTCTTCCAGAGGGACATTATTATATCTTTGATTTATTAGGCCTAAAAGTCTATGAAGATGATAATTATCTTGGAGAGATTAAGGATGTTATTGAAACTGGGAGTAACGATGTCTATCTTGTCAGAGATGGAAAAAAAGAAATTCTTGTCCCTGCCTTAAAAAAAGTTGTTTTACAGGTTGACCTGGAAAACAAAATAATGAAGGTTAAATTGTTGGAAGGTACTCTCGATGAATCCTCAAATAAACTTTAAAATCTTAACCCTTTTTCCAGAAGTCTTTCAAAGCCCCTTTGATAGCAGCCTTTTAAAAAAGGCCCTTGATAAGGGTATTTTGGCTATAAATATAATTAATTTCAGAGACTACGCTACAAGTAAACATCAAACTGTTGATGACACTCCTTATGGTGGTGGGCAGGGAATGCTGCTTAAGGTTGATCCTATAGCCAAAGCCCTGGAGGCCAATGAGAGTCAGGTGGACAAAGATGATAAGGAAACTATCCTTCTTTGCCCGCAAGGCAAGCTCTTTAAACAGGAAGATGCCAAGAGACTGGCTAATAAGAAAGAAATAACCCTCATATGTGGTCATTATGAGGGCTTTGATGAAAGAATCAGACACTATGTTGATTCTGAATACTCCTTAGGGGATTTTGTTTTGACTGGCGGCGAGTATCCGGCCATGGTCATTACAGATGCTGTTTCACGGTTGATTCCAGGGGTTATTAAAGAAGAGAGCTCCTTTTTGGAAGATTCCTTCTATCAGGGACTTCTTGAGCATCCTCATTATACTAAGCCAAGGAGCTTCCAGGGTAAAAAAGTACCAGAGGTGCTTTTGTCTGGTCACCATGAAAACATCAGAAAATGGAGATTAAAAGAAGCCTTGCGCAGGACTCTTTTAAGAAGGCCCGACCTCCTTAAAATGAAAATACTTTCAAAAGAAGAAACTAAATTGCTTGAGGAAATTAGAAATGAAGAATTTTAGCATAGCCTTACTTCATTATCCGGTTCTTAATAAAAAGGGACAGATTGTTACCTCCTCAGTAAGCAATATGGATATTCATGATATAGCCAGAACAGCATGTACCTATGGTCTTGATAAGTACTTTATAGTCAATCCTGATCCGGCTCAGCTGGATTTTGTCAAAAAGATGCTCTCTTTCTGGCAGGAAGGTTACGGCAAAGAATATAATGAAGACCGTAGCCAGGCTATGAGTTTAATCAGACCTGTCAGCTCTCTTAAGGAAATAGAAGAAGAATATGCCAAGTACACTCTGGTGGCAACAAGCGCCAGGGAACTTGAGGGAGCTATAGATATTAAAGACTTGGCCTATGAAGCCAGAATAAATCCAGAAAAAAAATATTTGCTCCTTTTTGGAACAGGCTGGGGTCTGGCTCATGAGCTTCTTGAGTCTTCTGACTTCTTGCTCAAACCAATAAAAACCAGGACAAATTATAATCATTTACCAGTAAGAAGTGCCTGTGCAATTATTTTGGACAGACTGGAAAATAATCTTGTAAAATAAAAGAAAATGTGCTAATATGTCTTGTGTTGTATATGTGATTACGGATGTTCCGCTTTCTCTTTAAGGAGTTATGAGCATCTTATGAGGAAGGAGGTAATCAAATGAACGATATAATCAGAGAAATTGAAAGCCAGCAACTTAAGAGTGATATTCCAGAATTCAAGTCAGGTGATACTGTCCGTCTTGATGTTAAGGTTATAGAGGGTACAAGAGAACGTATCCAGGCTTTTGAAGGTGTTGTAATCAAAAGAAAAGGTTCAGGAATCAATGAAACCTTTACAGTCCGCAGAGTTGCTTACGGTGTTGCTGTAGAGCGTATTTTCCCGCTGCACTCACCAAGACTTGAGAAGATAACTGTTCTTCGTCGTGGTAAAGTAAGAAGAGCAAGACTTAACTACTTAAAAACCAGAACAGGTAAAGCAGCAAGAATTAAAGACCTTAAAAGATAATTTTATTAAAGTGAGCTGTTCCATTACGGAGCAGCTTTTTTTATTGTATACTAATATGAAGAGAAAAAAGGAGTATTAAGCTAAAGATGAAAAAACTAAAATTTTTCCTATGGGGCTTCCTGGTATTTATGCTTATTAATATAAGCATTTTTAAAATCTACTGGATTCCTTCCCAATCCATGGAAGATACCATAAAAGCTGGAGATTTTGTTTATATCTATAAGCTTCCTTATTTTTTAAATTATGGTCAGCCAGACTATGGCGAAATTCTTCTCTTTCAAAGTCCTTTAAATGAAAAGGAAGACTATATTAAAAGGCTTATAGCTAAACCAGGAGACAGTATTTACATCAAAGACAACCAACTTTATCTAAATGATCAAGAAGTATTAGAAGATTATTTAAGTGCTGACACTTATATGGAAGACTTTGAGCCTCTTTTTCTTTCAGAGGATGAATATTTTTTTATGGGAGACAAGCGAAAAAAGAGTCAAGACAGCCGCCATTGGGGTCCTGTAGAATATGAAAAAATAAAAGGCAGAATGATTTTTAAAATATGGTCACCTGCAAAGGATGGTGAAGATAAATGACAGTTCAATGGTTCCCTGGCCACATGGCCAAGACCAGAAAATTAATTCAGGAAAATTTAAAGTTAATAGATGTAGTAGTTGAAATTGTTGATGCCAGAATTCCAATAAGCAGTCAAAACCCTCTTTTGGATGATTTGATAAAAGGCAAAGACAGAATTTTAGTCTTAAATAAGGCAGATCTGGCTGATGACAGGGTTAGCCAGGCCTGGATAGATTATTTTGAAAGCCAGGAGGCTACCAGGGCAATTAAAATAAATTCCCTGCAGGATGGAAAAAATATCAGAAAAATAATAGAAGAGAAAGTAGAGCTTCTCACCAGGGAAAAAAGAGAAAGAAGACAGAGAAAAGGCATCCGTTCCTTTACCAGCCGGGTTATGATTGCCGGTATCCCTAATGTGGGCAAGAGTACCTTTATCAACGCTCTGATTGGAAGACAGTCAGCTAAAACTGGCAATAAGCCTGGTGTTACTAAAGGAAAGCAATGGGTTAAATTGGGTAAAGATATGGAAATAATGGACACTCCGGGTATCTTATGGCCTAAGTTTGAAGATCCCCTGGCTGGAGAAAAATTAGCTCTGACCGGAGCTATTAAGGATGAGGTTTTTCATTTTGAACCAGCCTCCTTGTCATTGGTAGAATTTTTAAAAAAACATTATCCAGAGCTTTTGCAGGAACGTTACAAGCTAACTTCCGAGGAAGTAGCCCAAGATGCTCCAGCTCTTATAGAACTTATTGGCAAAAAAAGAGGGGCTATTGTAAAGGGTGGCCAGGTAGATTTTGAAAAGACCGCCATAATCATAATAAACGATTTCAGGAAAGGGAGTATGGGCAGGATTAGTTTGGAATTTCCTGACCAGCTTACAGATGATAAAACAAAAAAATCTTGAAAAAATGCTAAAAGAAGAAGAAAGACTGGAGCAAATGTATCTCTATGAAAGAGGGGCTCTTTTAGAGGGCTACAAGTATGTTGCCGGGACTGATGAGGCAGGCCGGGGCCCCATTGCCGGGCCAGTAGTTGCTGCTGCTGTAATTCTTAAGCCTGGTACTTTTATAGAGGGATTAAATGATTCAAAAAAGATCTCGCAAAAGAAAAGAGAGAGGATTTATGAAGAAATTCTTTCCCTTAGCCTTTCTTATAGTATAAAAGTTGTGGATAACCAGGAAATCGACAGAATAAATATCTTACAGGCTTCCTGGCTTGCTATGAAGTTAGCTGTGGAGGATATGGATATTCAAGCAGATTTTGTCCTTGTAGATGGCTATGATAACAAGCTAATAAAAAGGCCTCAAAGGGGGCTCATCAAGGGTGATAGTCTCAGTGCCTCTATTGCAGCAGCCTCTGTTTTAGCTAAGGTTTACCGGGACAGAATTATGGAAGAATATGATTTATTGTATCCTGGCTACGGATTTGCTTCTCACAAGGGCTATCCTACAAAAAAACATTTAGAAGCCTTAAAAGAGCTTGGAGTTTTAAAAATACATAGAAAAAGCTTTACACCGGTAGCTAAATTGTTATATTATTGATATAATTTTTTATTATATATATTGATTATTCTGAAAATTCAAATTTAAAGCTAAAAGAAAGGTGGATGACCTTTGCTGACTACATATGCAGTAATTGGAATAATGACGGTTGGGGGCCTGGTTTTTGCGGCAGCGGCAATGATTATGTCTAGAATCTTCCAACCCAGAAGACAATCTCCTCAAAAGACTACAACTTATGAATGTGGCTTTGAAACTGAAGGTCCCTCCTGGATATCTTTCAGATCCAGCTATTTTGTCTATGCCCTGGTTTATTTAATCTTTGAAGTGGAGGTTGTTTTTCTCTATCCCTGGGCCCTGGAATTCAATATGTTGGGACTTTTTGCAATATTTGAAATGCTAATCTTTTTTTCTTTATTAATTGTGGCATTTGCTTTTGCCTGGAAAGAGGGTGCCTTTAAATGGTATTAAGTAATAGTTCAGAAGAAAATACAAAGGAACACAATCTGCAGTTAGAACTTGAAAAGAAAGGTATCTTTTTTACCACTGCAGAAAAATTTTTTAACTGGGGCCGAAGTTGGTCCATCTGGCCTTTTCAGTTTGGTTTGGCTTGTTGTGCCATAGAAATGATTTGCTCTACCCAGGCTCGTTTTGACATCTCCAGATACGGTTACGAAGTCTTCAGGAACTCTCCCCGACAAGCAGACGTTATGATTATCGCAGGAACAATAACCCATAAAATGGCACCAATTATTGAAAATCTCTATCATCAAATGCCAGAACCAAAATGGGTAATTGCTCTTGGAAGTTGTGCGGTCGATGGAGGTCCTTTTTTTGATTCTTACGCAGTAGTTAATGGGGCAAAAGAAATTATTCCTGTGGATGTTTATATCCCAGGTTGCCCACCTAGACCAGAGGCTTTGACCGATGGCATGTTAAAGTTAAAAGAAAAAGTCCAACAATCAAAGAAATGGAAGGAAGCCATAGGGCAGGAGGCTGCAAATGGAAAAACTATTTAATGGTTCCTATCTGCAAAAGACATATCCAGATAAGATTGAACTTATAAAGTCATCGGCAGAAAATCTTGAGCTTGCACTAGCCAAAGAACTCTTAAAAGAAACAGCTGCTTTTTTAAAAGAGTCTGGCTTTACTTTTTTGGCAGATATTTCAAGTGCAGATTACAAGGAATATTTTGAGGTAATTTACCAATTTTATTCATATGATAAAAATCAGAGTGTAAGTCTGGTGGTAAAAATAGAGGATTATGCAAACCCTCAAATCCAGTCACTTTCCAGTCTCTGGCCAACAGCAGATTGGCTTGAAAGAGAAGTTTATGACCTGATGGGCATAAAATTTGAAGGGCATCCTAATTTAAAAAGAATTCTCATGTGGGAAGGCTTTAGGGGGCATCCCCTGCGCAAGGATTTTCCTAAGGTAGAACGCAAAAGAAGCTGGGAGGTTTAAGAGCATGAAAACACAAAACTATACACTGCATTTAGGCCCTCAGCACCCATCTACTCACGGCGTTTTACACGTAGAACTGGAACTTGATGGTGAGAATATAGTAAAAAGCACAACAGATATTGGCTATTTGCACAGGGGTATTGAAAAACTAGCTGAAGACAGAAAATATCCCCAGGTTACTCCCTACACTGACCGCCTGGATTATCTTTCAGGTATGAGCAATAATCTGGTTTATGTCCAAACTGTAGAGAAGCTCATGGGTATTGAAGTGCCAGATAGAGCCAGTTACATAAGAGTTATTATTTCTGAGCTTATGAGAATTGCCAATCATATGGTAGGCATAGGCATCTATATTATGGACCTAGGAGCTGTAACTGCGGTTTTTTATCCCTTTATTCAAAGGGAGTATGTTCTTGATATTTTTAGCAAGCTCTGTGGAGCCAGAATGACCTTCAACTATATGCGTATCGGCGGAGTTGCTGTCGATGCAGATGAAAATTTTATTAGAGGGACTCAAGAATTTCTTGATCAGTTACCAGCCATGCTTAATGAATATCACCAGTTGGTTGATAATAATGAAATTTTCCTTAGCCGGACAAAAAATGTAGGCAAGATTTCTAGGGCCCAGGCTGAAGCATTTGGATTGACAGGACCTAATCTGCGCTCAACGGGATCATCCTATGATCTAAGAAAGATTGCACCCTATGAAGTTTATGACCGCATAGATTTCAAAGTTCCGGTTACCTATAATGGCGACTGCTATGACAGATACATTATCAGAATGATGGAAATTGAAGAAAGTATTAAGATAATCAGACAGGCACTGAGAGATATGCCAGAGGGCAGTCATATGGCCAAAGTTCCAAGGCTTATTAAGCCAGAAAAAGGCCATACTTATCACCAGGCAGAGAATCCCAAAGGAGTCCTGGGCTGTTATTTAGTGAGTGATGGCAGTCCTAAACCCTACAGGGTTCATTTCAGAAGACCATCCTTTAACAATATTTCTATTTTTGACTTTATGGCACCCGGTCATAAAATAGCAGATTTTATTGCTATTATTGCCAGTTTTGATTTTGTCCTTGGAGAAGTAGACGCATAGGAGGAGGGCTAGTCTTGGAATTTATAGATAATATATTTTTATTTGGCACATCAATAATAAGAAGTATTATTGCCTGGATTGGCTTTGATCCAGCAGTAACCAATATTATTATGGCTGCAGTTTATACTGTGGCAGTTCTATTAATTTGTGTTTTGGTAGCCTTGTTTTATGTGCTTTATGAAAGAAAATTGGCTGGTTTTATTCAATACCGTCCAGGCCCCAACAAACTTGGCCCCTTTGGTATTTTTCAAACCATAGCTGATGCTGTAAAGCTATTAGTTAAAGAAGATATTGTGCCCAGAAATGCAGATAAAACGTTACACTTAATAGCTCCACTGGTGGTCTTTGTCCCCCCAGTTCTGGCCCTGGGTGTAATTCCTTTCGGTAAACATCTGACTGCTGTAGACTTAAATCTGGGCTTACTCTACATATTAGCCATTACGTCTTTATCGACTATCCCTGCCTTTATGGCTGGCTGGTCGGCTAATAACAAGTATTCCATGATTGGTTCAATGAGAGCCATGAGTCAGAAGATCTCTTATGAAATCCCTAATATTTTTGCCCTTCTGACTATTGTTATGATTGCTGGCAGTTTAAATCTTTCTACTGTAGTAGAAATGCAGGGCAAGATTTGGTTTGTCTTTCTGCAACCAATCGCTTTTTTAATCTTTTTTATTTCGGGTCTGGCAGAAACCAACCGGGCACCTTTTGATTTACCCGAAGGGGAGTCGGAACTTACAGCCGGCTACCTGACGGAATATTCAGGTATGAAATGGGCACTGTTTTTCCTGGCTGAGTATTGTTCAATGTTTGTTGTCAGTGGCCTCATAACTACTGTTTTCTTAGGTGGCTGGTTAGGACCGGTTCTGCCTGGCTGGATGTGGTTTATAATTAAAACCCACGCCATTATGACTATGATTATCTGGATCAGGTGGACCTTCCCAAGAATGAGAGTTGACAAGCTCTTAAGTTTTAACTGGAAGGTACTAATTCCGGTATCAATTCTAAATGTCTTTGCTACAGGCATTGGTTTGTATCTTTATAATAATTTTTTCTAAGGAGGGATTTCTTTGTTTAAATTTTGGGGCAAGGGCTTGCTTCAAGGACTGTCAGTAACAGGCAGGGCTATAGTAAGAAAAAATGTAACAGAAGAATACCCTCTGGTCAGGCCTGATATTCCTTTACAGTGGAGGGGTGGTTTTTCCTATGACAGGGAAAAATGCATAGCTTGTGGTATCTGTGTTATGGAATGTCCCAACCAGGCAATTTTATTGGAAAAAGCTAAGGATGAGAATAATAAAAACATACCAACGGCCTATAAGATAAATATTGCTTACTGTCTTTCCTGTGGCTTTTGCGTAGAAAATTGTCCAACCAAATGTATTAAATTCACTACAGAATTTGAAACGGCTACCTATAATAATAAAGATTCAATTTTGGACCTCTTTAATAATCAAAATCTGGATGCTCAGCTTTCAACTTATGGGCAACCAATCAAACCGCCTGTAAAAGAGGTCAAAGAAGAGGATAAAGCAGAGGGGGGAGAGTCATGAGCCTGGAACTTATCTTAAGCTGGATTGCAATGATTAACTGGCATACCATAGCTTTTTATATTATTGCAGGACTTATGCTTCTTTCTGCCTCATATGTTGTCTTAACGGGCCATGTGGTTCGTAGTGCCCTCTCTTTAATCTTTACTTTTTTGATGGTGGCAGCTCTTTTTTTCCTTTTAGAAGCCGAGTATCTGGCAATTATTCAGATCCTTATCTATGCTGGGGCTATTTCAGTTTTGATTGTTTTCTCTGTTATGTTAATAACCAACAGATCAGATAATATTTTTAAAAGCAGTCCTTTTTCTAAAAATATTATGCCAGGGGCAATAGCAGCCTTATTCTTCTTTAGCATAGTTTTAATGGTTATTAAGGAAGCCCCTTGGCGTTTATATAATTTGGAAGAAAAATCTTTTAATGATGTCAGCCTTATAGCACAGGGCTTTCTCAATGAGCATCTTATAGCCTTTGAGTTGGCGGCTCTTCTTCTTTTAGTGGCCCTGGCAGCGGCAATCTTTATTGTTAAGGAGGCCAAAGATGATAATAACTGAAAGCATAGGTCTTAATCACTACCTTTTTTTAGCAGCTCTGGTTTTTTCAATAGGAATATTTGGTGTTTTGAGTAAAAAACATTTGATTTCAGTTTTGTTTTCAATTGAACTCATGTTGAACTCAGTAAATATTAATCTTATAGCCTTTAACAGATTTTTACCGGATGTTTTTGTTTCTGGTCAGATTTTTGCTTTGTTTATCATTGTCGTGGCAGCTGCTGAGGTGGCTATAGGCCTGGCAATAGCAATAGCACTCTTTAAAGGCAAAGGAAAACTGATACTGGAGGATTTAAATGGCTGATTTATTCTGGGTATATCCACTACCACTTTTAATAGCATTGATAATCACCTTTATTTTTGGTGACCGGCTTCAAGAAAAGTCAGCCCTTCTAGGTGCACTTGCCTCTATTAGCGTTTTTTTCCTGACTTTATCTGCAGGCCCTGGGATCTTTGCTCAAGAAAAATATACATACAGTTTTGAGTGGTTTTCAGGCCTGGAAATGGGCTTCCGCCTGGATGCCCTCAGCTGGATAATGACTCTTTTGGTTACTCTTTTAGTAACCATGATTTTGGTATACGCTTTTTCTTATATGGAAAATGAGAAGGGGCTTAGACGTTTCTTTTCCTTTATGATTCTCTTTGCCTTCTCAATGGTTCAGTTAGTTTTAGCTGATAACCTTCTGCAAATGTTTATAGCCTGGGAGATTATGGGTCTTTGCTCTTACTCCCTGATAGGCTTTTATTTTGAAAAATCAAGTGCAGCTGCGGCAGGAAAAAAAGCCTTTATGACAACCAGAGTAGGGGATGTCATTATGTTGACAGGCCTCATGGTTCTTTACACAGCAACAGGATCATTTAAGTATGACGACATCTTCCTGGCGGCTTCAACAGGTCTTTTGCCCTTAAAAGAAATAGGCCTGGCTACTCTTCTTATCTTTGGAGGGGTAGTTGGTAAATCGGCTCAATTTCCACTGCATATCTGGCTGCCAGATGCTATGGAAGGGCCAACTCCGGTTTCAGCTCTGATTCACGCAGCCGCTATGGTAAAGGCTGGTATGTATTTAATGATTCGTCTCTATCCTTTATTTGAAGTATCTGAAGCCACTTTAAATGTTGTTCTCATAATAGGAAGTTTTACAGTTATCTTTGCAGCACTCATGGCAGTTTTTGCCGATGATTTCAAGCAGGTCCTGGCCTTTTCAACTATCAGCCAGCTTGGTTATATGACCACAGCTCTTGGCTGTTTGGGAGCATTTCCAGCCCTCTTACACGTCATCAACCACGCCTTTTTCAAGGCCTTGCTCTTTTTAGGTGCCGGCTCTGTAATTCACTCAGTTGGAACAGGTGATATTACAAAAATGGGCGGAGTTTTTAAAAGCCAAAAGGCAACTGGCCTGGCTATGTTAGCTGGAACCATGTCCATTGCCGGGATTCCTGGTTTGAGTGGTTTTGTTAGTAAGGATGAAATTCTCTTACAACTTCACGCTAGTGGCAATATGTGGTCTTACTATATTCTTCTCTTTACCGGAATGATTACAGCTTTTTATATGTTTAGACTTTTCTTTATGGTTTTCACTGGTGAGCAAAGATCATCCTTTGAAGGGCATGAATCACCACTTTCCATGGTTATGCCTTTGATTTTTTTAGCCTTTGCAGCTATTTTTTCCGGACATTTAAAGGGGCCGGTGGCAAGTCTGATGAATGTTGGACAAACAGCTCACCATAACAATCTGGTGATTTATTCATCAGTGGCTATGGGCCTGACAGGAACATTTTTAGCCTTTGCAATTTATTATTTAAAATTAGCAGATAGAGAGAAAATGCTTACTTCACTTGCTGGACTAAAGACCTTCTTCCAAAATCGTTATTATTTTGATTTTATTGTTGAAGGAGCAATAAAATATTCAGTTACGGGAATTAACAAGCTTAATCTCTTTTTTGAGAAAAGAGTTATTGACGGCCTGGTAAATGCAATTGCCAGCTTAACCAAAGAGCTGGCCTACTATGCCAGCCTGGTTGATAGTTATATCTTTGATGGAGCAGTTAGAGGGGTGGAGAAAACAGTCGTCCTTAAAGGTGGCCTCTTCTCAGCCTGGAATAATGGTAATATTCAGCGTTACCTTACCTGGACTGTGGCCGGTATCCTTTTACTGGTAATTCTTTTGGTAGGGGGTATCATACTATGACAGTCTTATTTTTATTTATGGTTTTTGCACCAGCTCTTACAAGCTTTATTCTCTTCTTTCTAAAAATTGATTCAGAAAAATCAAGGAATATAGGTCTTTTGGTTTCAGGCCTTGTAATGCTTGTTTCTTTCTATATGTATATGGTTTTTGATAAAACACAAGCTGGACTTCAGTTTTTGATAGAAGCTAAATGGATAAACACTATAGGGGCAAGTTTTATTATGGCTATGGATGGGCTGAGCTTATCTTTAGTTTTACTAACAACAGTTCTCACCTTTATAACCTTAATTTTCTTGGGAAAAGACGTATCAAAGGGACATTTTTATGTAGCAATGATTCTCTTTTTACAAACAACTCTTACTGGTGTTTTTGTAAGTTTTGATCTTCTTCTCTTTTATCTTTTTTGGGAGCTTGTTCTTATTCCCATGTATTTTATGATTTTAGAGTGGGGGGGGCCAAACCGCAGATATGCAGCCATTAAGTTCTTTATCTATACTCATGTAGGTAGTTTGCTTATGCTAGTTGGTTTTATCGCCATGTTTTTCTTTAAAGGACAGGCCGATGGCATTTATACCCTCAGTATTATTGAATTTTTAAATTATTCTTTTCCCAAATGGTTCCAGTTAATTGCAGCGCCTTTGCTTTTTGTGGCCTTTGCCTTTAAGCTTCCACTGGTTCCTTTTCATACCTGGTTACCAGATGCTCACGTTGAAGCACCTACAGCTGGCAGTATTCTTTTAGCTGGTGTTATGTTAAAAATGGGAGGATACGGTCTTATTCGTTTGGGAATTCAAATGTTTCCCGATGCAGCAGTCTATTATTCATACCCCCTAGCAATTCTAGGTGTAATTAGTATGGTTTATGGTGCCTTCCTGGCCCTTGCTCAGGACGACCTAAAGAAAATGATTGCCTATTCCAGTGTCAGTCATATGGGCTCGGTAGCCCTGGGGTTGGCAGCACTTAATGTAAATGGCTTCAATGGTGCAACCTATCAGCTGTTTGCTCATGGGATTATTTCGGCCATGATGTTTATGGTTTGTGGTATTCTTCAGTACTCATTCGGTACCAGGGATATGAAACTTCTTGGTGGTTTGGGGCAGAAGGTGCCAATATTATCAGCTTTTTTTGTCTTTAGTTTTATGGCTTCACTAGGTTTGCCTGGACTGGCAGGCTTTGTAGCTGAGGTAAATGTTTTTATGGGAGTCTTTGGAGTTTACAGGCTTCTTTCCATTATTGCTATTGCTTCTTTGGTTGTTACAGCCGGCTACTATTTATGGGCCTTAGAAAGAACCTTCTATGGTGATGTTAATCCCAGGCTGGTTGATGGGGATTTTGCCGATGTAAAGCCTCATGAAAAACTGGCTCTGGCCATACTTACAGGCTTGATTTTTATCTTTGGTATAATACCAGGACCAATTATAAATTTACTTAATATCTCCAATATAGAAATATTAGCCAGAATCGGGGGTGTTAACTAATGCTTAATGAATTGATTTATTTAACACCAGAAATAATTCTCTTACTAACAGGTTTGGCCCTGCTCTTTATGAAAAAGTATAAGGAGATTCCTTTTATACTTTTAACGGGGGCCCTTGCAGCAGCCCTGGTAATAAACCTTTTCTTCTTTAATGTTAATGAAGATATCATTTTTGGCAGTTTGGCTCTAACAGATTTGACAATTATTTTGAGACTTCTGGTTCTTTCAGGGACTTTGATCTTTTTGATTGGCAGTAAGGAATTTGCCTTTAGTTTTGAAGATACTTACTTATATTTGGCCTTCTTGTCCTTTGCTAGTATAGGTATGCTGGTTTTACCCATGGCTAATGATTTAATAACTTTATTTATTGCCTTTGAGCTTACCAGTATATCCACTTATGCTTTACCTTTTATTGATCAGAGGACAGAGAGACGTTTTGAGGCAGGAGTTAAGTACTTCCTGGCAGGTGCTTTTTCCTCAGGTCTGATTCTTTTTGGAATGAGTTATCTCTTTGGTTTAACAGGTTCAGTTTATTTTGCTGATATAAGTCAAAATTTAGCCACTTATAATGGCCCATTAGATATGGCAGCATATTTTTCTCTTGCAATGATTCTTGGAGGCTTTTCTTATAAGATGGCCTTGGCACCCTTTCATTTGTGGGCGCCGGATACCTACTATGGAGCTCCTTCGCCAGTCAGTGGTTATTTGGCAGGGATAACAAAAAAGGGTCCATTTATAGCTGCTTTTAAGGTTTTTCTTTTGGCCTTTGTAGCTTTAAAATTAGAAGTAACCCTGCTTTTAGGCTTCTTATCAATACTAACTATGACTGTAGGTAATATGGCAGCCTTAATGCAGACTGATGTTAAGAAGATGATGGCCTATTCCAGTGTGGCCAACGCCGGAACAATTTTAGCAGGTTTTGCAGTTGCCAATACTTACGCACTGACAGGATCTGTAATTCACATGTGGGCCCATCTTTTGATGACGACAGGTGCCTTTACTGTTATCTATTATGTGGGCGAGAGAAAGGGCAAAACAACTTTTGCTGCCTTCTCTGGTCTTAACAAGGAAGCTCCTTTGATTGCCATCTGTATGACGGTCTTTCTTATGTCCCTGGGGGGAATTCCTCCCCTTTTAGGATTCTGGAGTAAGATCAGTATCATTTTTGGTAGTGTGGAGGCAGGTGGCTATTACTTTATCTTAGCCCTGGCCATAATTTTAAACTCGGCCTTGTCTCTGGCCTACTATTTTAAGGTCATTAAACATATGTATATGCTGGAAGCAGAGGAAAGTGAAAGTAAAGAAAGCAAATCCTTTGTTTTTGCTAAAATCAGCATTCTGGCCAGCAGTTTTATTTTAATTGCAACTGGTCTTTTGCCAGGAAAAGTAATCAGCTTAGTAATGAATGCTTTAGAAATGCTGATAGGATAGGGGGGAAAGAGAAATGTTATTGACTATGATTTTTTTGCCTGTACTGACAGCAACTATCATAATGATGTTTAAAGACAAGCAGGAAATACCAAGAAGACTAGCTTTATTAACCTCTCTTTTTCTGCTCTTTCTAGGTTGCCTGGCTATTAGGGGTTTTGATGGGACAAGTGGGGATTTTCAATATGTAATGAAATTTCCCTGGTTTGCCCAAATGGGTATTAGTTTTCACCTGGGGATAGATGGAATAAGTTTTCCCCTGGTTCTTTTGACCTTGGTTTTAACACCACTGGTAATTCTTTTTTCCTGGCATCAAGAAAAAAGACCAGCCCTTTATTTTGCTCTCTTTATGATTATTGAGGCGGGAGTGATTGGGGTCTTTTCCAGTTTAGACTTTATTCTTTTCTTTGTTTTCTGGGAAATTGTTTTGATTCCTATGTTCTTTGTTATCGGAATTTGGGGTGGAGAGAGGAAGGTCTATGCTTCTTTTAAATTCCTGATTTATACGCACATTGCCAGTCTCTTGCTCTTGATTGGGATTTTTGCCATGCATTTGCATGGAAGCGAAATTTTAGGCTATAAAACTTTCTCTATTGTTGAGTTGACCGAGGTTTCCTTTAGTCTGGCCTTCCAGAAAATGTGGTTTCCTATACTTTTTATTGCTTTTGCAGTAAAGATTCCAATAGTACCCTTTCACACCTGGCTGCCTGATGCACACGTTGAGGCCCCAACAGGGGGATCGGCCGTTTTAGCAGGTGTTATGTTAAAGATGGGTACTTATGGGATGTTGCGAATTGCCTATTTAATGAATCCAGATGTTACTGCAGCTTACGCCATTCCAGTTATAACGCTGGGACTGATGAATGTTATCTACGGGGCTTTGGTTGCTCTCAGGCAGGATGATTTAAAGAAAATGATTGCCTATTCCAGTATAAGCCACATGGGTTTTGTTCTTTTGGGTATTCAAACCGGAACTATTTTTGGTTTAAAAGGGGCAGTCTTCCAAATGGTAGCTCACGGTCTTATTTCAGCAGCCCTCTTTATGTCTTGTGGAATGTTGCAATATGCTACCGGTACCAGAAAAATCAGCCTTTTACAAGGTATTTATCAGAAAATGCCCTATGGGATTAGTCTCATGGTTTTGGCCTTCTTTGCTTCCATGGGTCTGCCTGGTTTCGCTGGTTTTATAGGTGAGTATACAGTTCTTTTAGGCTTCTTTGAGGCCTATGGTTTTTGGGTTATTGTTCTGGGTCTGGGAATTATTATTCCAGTTGCCTTTTACCTTTGGGCCTTTCAAAGAGTGGCCTATGGGCATACACCTAAAAGTTTTATAGAGGTAAAAGATGCCCCTGTAAATGAGCTGGCAACAATTTTTATCCTCATGGCTCTGGTCATCTACTTTGGGCTTTTGCCAGATAGTCTCTTTGGTATAATTGATGGCAAAATACTGTCAATCTTAGCTTCTTAATTAAAATACATTAGTCAGGTGTTCAAGTTCAAAATTATCTGGAATTCCCTGAATCGCAATAAAATCAAAACGGCAGGCTTGGTCATAAAACTTGTTTTTATGGATAAAAAGCTCTGCTGTTTTTTTTATTTTTTTAATCTTATTTTGAGTTATAGTTTCTGACGGGTGAATATCTGGACTTTCAGTAAGAGAGCGGACTTCAACAAAAACAAGAGTATTATCATCCAGCATAATCAGGTCTATTTCGCCATACTTCCAGCTAAAATTTTTAGAGAGGAGTTGCCAACCAAGATCCTGTAAATAGGTAGCTGCTTTTTCTTCAGCCCAGAGGCCATTAGTATTCAATATTTATCACACCTTCCGTCTTCTATTATAAGGAGAATGACAAATAAACAAAAGGAATAGAATTGTTTCAATTGTAATAATAATGTGTATATTTGGGTATATAACTTTTATAACAATTACAATAAGGGGGTTCTTTAATGGCTAAGCTGTCTATTGTCGAAGGAATTGGTGATGTTTACGAAGGAAAGCTAAAAAATGCTGGAATTGGCTCTTTAGAGAAGTATTTAGAAGCCTGCCAGACAAAAAAAGGAAGAAAGGAACTTGCCGCCAAGGCTGATATTTCTGAAAAGTTAATTCTTAAATGGGCTAACCATGCTGATTTAATGAGAATTAAAGGAATCGGCGGCCAGTATTCTGAGCTTTTAGAAGCTGCAGGAGTAGATACTGTTCCAGAGTTATCTCAAAGGAATGCTGAAAATCTTACAGTTAAAATGCAAGAAGTAAACCTTGAAAAGAAACTTGTAAGACAGGTACCTACTTTGAAGATGGTTAAAGATTGGATACAGCAAGCTCAAGATTTACCAAGAGTATTAGAATACTAAGAAATATTAATTAAGGCCCTTTTGCAAAAACAAGCAGGGGCCTTCTGTTTTTATTGGCAAAAAATGGTATTATTGGTATAGTTAAAAGATAAATCTTTATACTTTGGAGGGATAACATGAAAGAACTACTTGAAAATATAGAGGCTGACCATTCCTTAGTCACTGCTTTAGCCCTGCAAGATATCAAGAGCCCTTCTGAAGTCCAAAGAAGAACTCTTCCAGAAGCAGTAAAAAGGAAAGATCTGCTTGTAGAATCTCCTACAGGTACAGGTAAAAGCCTGGCTTTTTTATTGAGTCTTTTTAAATTAATTGACCCAGAGAAAAAAGAAATGCAGGCACTTATTTTGGCTCCCAGCCATGAGCTTGTTTTGCAGATTCATAAGCAGGCAGAATTCTTAAGTGAAAATTCCCAGGTAAAAATAAACTCTTTGCCACTTCTGGGCAATGTTAATATCCAAAGACAAATTGAGAAATTAAGAGATAAACCTCAGCTTTTAATAGCATCACCGGGACGGTCCCTTGATCTGATAAAAAAAAGGAAAATTTCTGCCCATACGATCAAAACTATTGTAGTGGATGAAGCAGATAAACTTTCTGATAAGAATAATTTACAATTATTAGAAGAGATTATAAAAGGCACTTTAAAAGACAGGCAACTTATGTTCTTTTCTGCCACTATATCTGAAGAAAGCAAAAAAGCAGCAGGGAAAATGATGGTAAATCCTTTTTTTATTAAAATTCAAGAAGAGAGCAGGGTACCTAAAAAAATAGAGCATTTTTATATTAAAAGTGACTTCAGACAAAAAACAGACACCTTAAGAAGGGCAATCCATGCTGCTAAGCCAGTCAAAGCTATTGTTTTTGCCGGAGAAAAAGGTACTGTAGAAATAATAAATGACAAATTGGGCTGGCATAAAATAAAGGTTGCAGCTCTTCATGGCCGTCTGGAAAAAGAAGAGCGAAAAAAGATTATGGAAGATTTCAGAACAGGCAGAATCAATATAATAATTGCCTCGGATTTAGCTGCCAGAGGTTTGGATTTTCAAGATTTGGATTATATTTTTTCTCTGGATTTGCCTCACAAGGCTGAAGATTACCTGCACAGGGCTGGTCGTACAGGTCGTTTTGGTAAGGCAGGAAAGGTTCTTTCCATAGTTACTGAAAAAGAAATTCCTTATTTAAAAGCAATAGAAAAAGAGTTGAAAATAAAAATAGACGAAAGAAAACTTAAGAGAGGAAGGATGGAATAAATATGTATTACGATGGAAAAATATGGGTGGGCCAAAGTGACAAGGCTCTTTACCTCCTGCCAAAAATGACTAACCGCCATGGCTTAATTGCAGGTGCTACAGGTACTGGTAAAACTATTAGCATGAAAATTTTAGCAGAGTCTTTAAGTGATATGGGCGTACCGGTTTTCCTTGCCGATATTAAGGGCGATGTTGCCAGCCTTGCAAGCCCTGGCCAGGAAAATCCCAAAATGCTTGAAAGAATAGAAAATATAGGTATTCCAGACTTTAGCTATAAGGGCTTTCCTGTTCAGTTCTGGGATCTTTTTGGTGAGAAGGGCCACAAAGTCCGCACCACCATTAGCAGCATGGGTGCCATCCTTTTATCCAGAATTCTGGGCTTAAATGATACTCAGGCTGGTGTTTTAAGTATAGTTTTTAGAATTGCCGATGACAAAGGTATGCTTCTTCTGGATTTTAAAGATTTAAGGGCAATGGTACAATTCGTAGGCGAAAATGCCAAGGAATACACCCTTAAATATGGAAATATTTCCTCAGCAACAATCGGGGCTATTTTGAGGGCTCTTTTAACTCTGGAAGACCAGGGAGCAGACCACTTTTTTGGTGAGCCAGAGCTTGATTTTTACGATATGATGAGGGTTTCCTCAGAAGGAAAAGGTTATATTAACCTTCTGCACAGTGAAAAACTCTATCAAAATCCAGCACTTTATTCCACCTTCCTTCTTTGGATGCTCTCTGAGCTCTTTGAGCTTTTACCAGAAGTTGGTGATTTGGATAAGCCAAAGATTGTTTTCTTCTTTGACGAGGCCCACTTACTTTTTGACAATGCACCCAAGGTTCTTTTAGAAAAAATTGAACAGGTTGTCCGCCTGATTCGCTCTAAAGGAGTTGGCGTTTATTTCATAACCCAAAACCCAATGGACCTTCCTGGCCCTGTTTTAGGTCAGCTTGGTAACAGGGTCTTGCACGCCTTAAGAGGCTATACGCCAGCTGAGCTTAAAAAAATTAAAGCTGCGGCAGATACTTTCAGGCAAAACCCTGATTTAAATACCATGGAAGCAATTACTGAATTAAAGGTGGGGCAGGCACTGGTCTCCTTTTTAGATGAAGAGGGTAGACCAGGTATGGTAGAAAAAGCTACTATTCTTCCCCCTCAAAGTCAGTTTGGCACCATTGATGATTCTTTAAGAAATAAAATAATGAATGAATCTCTTTTGAAGGGCAAATACGACCGGGAGATTGACCGGGAGTCAGCCTATGAGATGATAAGTGCAAAATATGAAAAAGATGCAATAGAGGAAGAAGCCAGACTGCAGGCTCTGGAGGCAGAAAAAGCGGCCAAGGAAGCAGAAAAGGCTAAAGTTGCCGCCCAAAAAGCCACTAGCAAAAAATCAACCAGACAAAGTCCTATTGAAAAGGCCACAAATGCTATGGCCTCTACAATAGGCCGTGAAGTTAGCCGTTCTCTGGTAAGAGGAATTTTGGGGTCCCTGAAAAAATGACAAATTTTATGAATAAAGGCAAAAATAAAAGTTTTGTTTTTATCCTGTTTTTAATCTTCACCTTAAGTGCAATGACAGGCTGTCTTGCTATAAAAAAAGCAGACCAGCCAATAAATCAGCTTCAGGTAGAAGAAGGCCAGGCTTATACAAGTAAAGAAGAGGTAGCCCTTTATTTGCACCAGTATTCTAAGCTGCCAGTAAATTTTATTACTAAAAAAGAGGCAAGTGCCCTGGGCTGGAAGAGTTCAGAAGGAAATCTTTGGCAGGTGAGTGACCAGGCCTCAATTGGTGGCGATACTTTTGGCAACAGGGAGGGCCTTTTGCCAAAAGAAAAAGGCAGAGTCTATTATGAATGTGATATAAATTATAAGGGCGGCTTCAGAGGAGCTGAAAGGCTGGTTTATTCAAACGATGGGCTGATTTATTATACGGCAGATCATTATGAAACTTTTACAAAATTGTACTAAAGGTGGTTTAAAAATGAAGGAAATTTTTCTTAATGGCAGGCTCATGTCTGACAAAGAAAGTCTGCATCTCTACCTTAAAGAAAGGCTCTGCCTTCCAGATTATTATGGGAGAAACCTGGATGCCCTTTGGGATCTTCTCTCTACAGAAGACAGAGAAATGAAAATTATTTTGGTTTATAAGGCTGATTTTATAGGACAAATGGGCTCCTATGGCCAATCCTTAATAGACTTGCTGCAGGAAGCAGCAGATGAAAATCCAAGAATCAGCTTAGAAATTCGGGGGTAAATGGTTTGTCTTTAATCGAAATATTAAAAGCAGTATTTTTAGGAATCGTTGAAGGAATTACAGAATGGCTTCCAGTTAGCAGTACCGGACATATGATTCTGGTAGAAAATTTTATTAAATTAAACGCCAGTGACGCTTACAAGGAAATGTTTTTTGTTGTTATCCAGCTAGGCGCCATTATGGCAGTTGTTTTACTTTTCTTTCACAAGCTGAACCCATTTTCACCCAAAAAGAACCGCAGGGAAAAAATGGACACCATGCAAATCTGGTTCAAGGTAGTAGTCGGAGTTTTACCGGCTGCAGTTTTAGGTCTGCTTTTTGATGACTGGCTTAATGAGAAATTTTACAACTATCAGACTGTTGCGGTAACTCTTATTTTATATGGTATCTTTTTCATTATAGTAGAAAATAAAAATGAGGACAGGCGTCCTCTTTATGACAATTTTAATGCTTTAACATACAAGGCAGCCTTTATGATAGGAGTTTTTCAGGTTTTATCTTTAATACCTGGAACCTCGCGCTCAGGAGCAACCATCCTTGGAGGGATAATTTTAGGGGCTTCAAGATATGTAGCAGCTGAATTTTCCTTTTTTATGTCAATTCCTGTAATGTTTGGTGCAAGTGCTTTAAAACTGGTCAAATTTGGTTTTGATTTTACAGGTCAGGAAATCCTTATTCTGCTTGTGGGTATGCTGACTGCCTTCTTTGTTTCACTGGCAGCTATCAGCCTCTTACTAAAATATATTAAAAACAATGATTTTAAGGTATTTGGTTGGTATAGGATAGGCCTGGGTATAGTAGTCTTAATCTATTTTCTTTTAACTTAAGGAAGGATGTTGTTTTCTATGGATCTTCAAGAAAAAGAATATAAAGACTTATATAAAAAAACCATAAGGAAAATTGCTTATTTTTCTATTTTAATTATAATTCTAATCCTTTCCAAACACCTGATTACTCAGCATCTTTTTTCTCAGCAAGAAAAAAGCAGTCAGATTATTAATATGGCAGGCAGACAGAGGATGCTCAGTCAGGCTATAGTTAAGGACACCCTCTTTATAAGCCGGCAGAGGAGCCCCAAGGAGTTAGAATTTTATAGCCAGGAGCTCAAAGAATTCCTGCCCAGGTTAAAAGAAGAACATAAATTGCTCACAGAGCTCAAAAATACTAAAATAGTTGACCATTATTTTGAAGATGTGGAGGTTAACTACAGTAATATTATTGATTCAGCTGGAAGAATTTTACTTCTTTTAGAAGAAGCTGACCCTGATTATACAGCTATTTTAGCTGAAACGGATTTAATCAGGAGAAATGAGGCTACATTTTTAAAAAATATTAACTACATTGTTGAAGAATATGAGGAAGATGCCAGAAAGGCAATCGGCTCCATCCTCTTGTTTGATAATATTCTATTATTTTTAATAACAATTTTGATAATCTTAATTATTCTCAAGGTTATGAAACCCTTGAAGATAAATTTTGAGAACTCTCTGAGTGAAATCCAAGAAAGCAATGAGAGTATAAGGAATATTTTTGATACTATAGCAGCTCCGGTATTTTTAATTGATCAGGAGGGTCATCTTCTGCTAAGTAACAAAGAGGCCGGATGCCTGCTTAAAATTAGCAAGCCTGAACAAAAGATTAAGATAAATGATGCAGTCAAGTGGCTGGATATAAACATTGATATCTTTTTAGAAGCTGTAAAAAATAGCAAGGTTCCTAAGACAATAGAAGGCAGGCTTGAGGATGCCTCAGGTCAGGAAAACTATATAACCCTTACTGGGATATCTGGTCGCTACGGTGGCCAGGATGGTATTCTTTTAACCATGAAAAATTTCACCCAGCAAAAAATTGCAGAGGAAAAAATCAGGGAAATTGCTATAAAAGATGGGCTTACAGGCCTCCATAACCGCAGTTATCTTGATATGGTTATAAATGATGAAATTGAAAAGGCTGAACGTTATGAATTGCCTATTTCCCTCTTTATTTTAGATATAGACCATTTCAAGAGGATTAATGACAAATGGGGCCACCCTGTTGGCGATACAGTTCTACAGCTTTTGGCCGAAATAATTACGGAAAACAGCCGGGCTTCCGACTACAAGTTCAGGATAGGCGGAGAAGAGTTTATGGTCATTTTGCCCCATACCGGGATAGAGGGGGCAAGGGAGGCTGCCGAGAAGATGAGGCAGGAAATAGAGAATGCTTTTCACCCTCTTGTTGGCAAATTTACTGCAAGTTTTGGCGTTGCCGACAGGAAAAAAGGACAAACTTATCACCAGCTTTATCAAAAAGCTGATGCTGCCCTTTACAAGGCAAAAGAGTCTGGCAGAAACAGGGTAGAAGTTTCTGAGGCAGATAATTTAAAAACAACATCCTTGTATTGGAAAGATGCCTGGAACAGTGGTGATGAAGTCCTGGATTCTCAGCATAAAGAAATTTTTGTTAACAGCAGCAAATTGCAGGAAGAATATATTGTTAGCCTGCCTAGGACTGAGGCCCTGGAATATATAGATAAAATCCTCAAAAGCATTGAAGAACATTTTATTTATGAAGAAGACCTTTTGGAAAAAATTGGTTATGAAGAGCTTTATCAGCATAGAAATATCCATGCCTACCTTTTAAAAAAGGTCAATGATTTGCGACAGGAACTAGCCGAAGGCTTGTTTGTACCATCAACTGCCTTTAACTTTATTTTTGACCGGGTAGTTTTGGGGCATATTTTACAAGAAGATATAAAATTCTTTGCAAGTCTCAAAGCTTGGAAAGAAAATCAAACAAATACAGAGGGGGAATAAAGATGAGCAAAGTATTATATAATGAACTGGTTCGTGACAAAGTACCTGAGATGATCAGGGAAGGTGGTAAAGAATGCAGGTTAGAAACTCTAGATAATGAAACCTTTGTTAAATTTTTAAATGATAAATTACAAATTGAGCTTGATGATTACTATCAGACAGAAGAACTGGAAGAGCTGGTTGACTTGATTGAACTTATCTATCTGATTGGGGAAGCCAGAGGAGTAAGTCCTGAAAAACTTGAAGAGTTCCGCCAGGAAAAGATAAAGAACAAGGGTACTTACAGTAAAAAGCTTCTTTTAAGAGAAGTTTGGGGTTAAAAGCATCATAAAAAAATTTTAAAAGGACTTTTTCTCTTCGAAGATGCAGAAAGAGTCCTTTTTTCTATCCAGGCGTGAATGTACTCTCCTTTTTTTCTTGGCTATTCTTATAAGCAACTTCAGCTGAAGAAAAATTAAAAGAAAGGAGAAAAAAATGGAGGAAATTTTAGTCAGTTTTGGCAATTTTGGTTTTCCCATGGTTGTATCTGTCTATTTATTGGTCAGGGTTGAACAGAAGATTGATTCTTTGAGTTTGTCCATAAATTCGTTGGCAGGTGCAATTGAAACGAAAATCCATGATTAGAAACTGGGAAGGAATAGTAATCCATCATTCAGCCAGCCCAGCCAGAGTATGGTCAAAAGAGACCTGTCGTAATCTGGGTGTAAATGATGTGAGAGCCTGGCATATAAATCAGAATTTTGGTGATATTGGCTATCATTATCTTATCGACGGAGCAGGTCTTATTTACAAAGGCAGGCCTTTAAGCCAGGTTGGAGCTCACTGCTCGGCAGCAAAAAGAAATTATCTGAGTCTGGGTGTTTGTTTAATGGGAAATTTTCAGTACGAAGGGCCCACAATGGAGCAGCTTTCATCTTTGATAATCCTTGTAAGATATTTAAAGGAAAAGTACAAAATAAAAGATCAAATGGTTGAAATGCATGGTAAGGTTGAAGGAGCAAGCACACTGTGCCCGGGTAAATATTTCCCTGAAGAATATTTTTACAAAGAAATAAAAAATAATCAGGATGAATTTTAGCCTTTATAACTAAATTGTAAATTTTCGAAGGAAAGGGGCTTCCCTTTAGAAAAAAGGGAGGCCCTATTTTTTTTCTTATGCTATAATTTTATGAATTAAGATTTTAAAAGGGAGGAGCTTTCATGATTTCCTGGATTAAAGGAATAGTTTTAGGTTTTGTTATGCTCTTACCTGGGGTAAGCGGCGGAACAGCTTTTGTAATTTTAGGTATTTACGAAAATTTGGTTAAGGACTTAGCAAGACTAAATTTCAGGCCACACTTAAGGCTCTTTGCCGGAATTATTATAGGCCTTTTTTTAGGTGGGGTTCTTTTTACATATTTCTTTGAGAGTCACAGAGATGAGGCTGCCGTGTTTTTGCTTGGCAGTATGGTTGCTTCAGTAAGATTTGTTATAAGAACTGACTACAAGCTTAATAAACAACTGATAGGCTTCTTTTTCATGGGCGTATTTTTTGGATTTTTCCTGAGTCCGGAGCCAATTGGTCTGGGCCAGTATGTGGAGAATGTAAATCCATTTTATCTCTTTATAGCTGCTGCCCTGTCCTCTGCTGCCATGGTTATTCCTGGCCTTCCTGGAAGCTCAGTTTTAATCTTAATGGGGCTTTATGACAATGTCTTCTTTTACTTAAGTGATTTTATGCTTTTCCCACTTATTGTATTTGGAGCGGGCAGCCTGGTGGGCATGTTTTTATTGGTAAGGCTTTTAGACAGGCTTTATGAAATCTACCAAAAGCCCTTGTCTTATTTGTTTGCCGGTTTGATACTGGGGTCTGCCAGGGCTCTGGTTCCAACAGAATTTTCTCTTTGGATAGTTACACTTTTCATTTTAGGCTTCACCAGTGTAATTATGATGGCAAAAAAAGCTTAAATTATAACTGTTCTAAAATTGTGGTTTTAATAAAATAAAAATATGGTAAAATAGTCCTGTACAATTTTTTAGAGGTGATGGAGATGCTGGACGGACAGTTTCAAAAGATTTTAGACTCTCTTCCTTTTGCTGTAACGATAGCAAGATTAGATGGAGAAATTCTTTATTTTAATGGAAGAGCTCTTGATTTATATAATTTAAAAGAAGATCCTTCGACTGCAAATATGGTACAAAATTTTTGGCAAAACCCTTCTGAGAGAAAGGCCTTCCTTGAAGAAATAGAAAAGAAAGGAATGGTAAAAAACTATGAGATGCAAATGCAAAATTTGCATGGGGATAAATTTTGGGTCCTTGGCAGTGGCCTCTTTATAGATTATGAAGGCCAAACTGCTATCCTTGCAACGCAGGTTGAGGCAAATGAGCTTATTGAAACTCAAAAAGCTCTGCAGAAAAGTGAAGAAAAGTACAAATTCATTGCTGAATCTGCTTCTGATGTAATCTGGATTAACAATAGAACACAAAGACGGTTTATTTATATCAGTCCATCGGTAAGAAAGGCCAGGGGCTATGATCCAAATGAAATTATAGGTCTGGATTTTAAAGATATAATGTCTCCTGCTTCCTGGGCAAGAATGGAAGTCTTATTGGAAAAAGAAATGGAAGAGTTCTATAAGAATCCAACTTCTGGCAGAACTTTTATAGGAGAAATTGAGCAAAGACATAAAGATGGCTCAACCATCTGGGCAGAGATCTCGGCCCGGGTCAGATATAATGAAAATAATGAAGTTGAAATACTAGGAATAAACAGAGACATTACTGAAAGGAAAAAAACAGAAGAAAAGATAAAGCGTTTAAGTTATTACGATCAATTGACAGGCCTGCATAATCGTCGCTATTACGAAGAGAAGCTTGAAGAAATCGATAATGAAGCTAATCTTCCTGTGAGTATAATTATTGCCGACGTCAATGGCTTGAAACTTGCAAACGATGCTTTTGGTCATCAAAAGGGTGATGATCTTCTAAAGGCTTTTGCCGAAGTTTTAAAAGATAATATAAGGGATACTGATCTGTTGGCCAGAATTGGGGGAGATGAGTTTGTGGTAGTTCTGCCACAAACAGAAGAAAAAATCGCCCGTAAGGTTATTGACAGAATAAAAGATCAGCTTAAGTACGCCAGAAAAGATAATGTTCTTCTTTCCATGTCCCTTGGTGCGGCAGTAAAAAAAGATAAAGATGATTCAATTTTTAACACTTTCACAAGGGCAGAAAAAGATATGTATATGAATAAACTTTTTGAAGGTCAGGAAATGCGTGCTGATACAATCAAAATGATTGTTGATACCATATATACAAGATTCCCGGATGATAAAAAATATAACAAGCAAATAAGTCACTTTGCTTCGGAAATTGGAATGGCTCTGGGTCTTTCAGCAACAGAAATAACTGACTTGGAAAAATTAGGCTCAATACACAATATTGGTAAAATTATCGACGAAAAGGATGAAACTTACGATTTCAAAAAGTATCCGGAGTCAGGTTATCAGATTTTAAAATCGACAGCAGAATTTGCCTCCCTGGCTGATTATATTTTAAGTCACCATGAAAAATATGATGGAAGTGGTGGCCCCAGAGGTTTAAGAGGCGAGGAGATTCCCCTTCTTTCAAGGATCCTGAATGTCGCCGAAAGTTGGGTAGACCTTTTGAGGCAGAATAAGGGAATCGAAGATCTCCAGGCCCAGGCTGGCAAGGAGTTAGACGAGAAGATAATCGAAATTTTTATTGAGAAGGTTTTAAATAAAGAAGAATAAAAAATGCTAATTAAATTAGTTCTAGCCCCGGAAGTCCGGGGCCTTTTATGTATTTCTAGCTTATTTTTCTTTTTTTCTATAAAAAGGCAGTAGGAAGAGGAAAAAGGGCAGGGTAAATCCTATCATAAAAGCCATTCCAAGGGCTTTAAAAAGCAACTTAAAAAAAGTCTTTTTTACTCTCAACATTTGGGTCGCCTCCTTCAGGTCTTTACTTAATTATAGCAAGCTGCTTTATTAATTCAAATTTTGCACATGGAACATTCCTTTCTTTTTTTCGTCCCTATTAATGTATAAGAAAAGAGGAGGAACTTATTAATGAAAAACAAAAGTAAAAAACTAATAGCTACTACAGCCCTGGTAGCATTTTTAGCAGCCCCGGCGGTTGGCCTAGACTATGTGAAGACAAATATGTTAATTAGCCCGGCACCAGAGCCTCATTGGGCCAAGGAGGTAGTGATGGAATTGGAAGATAAATATGAATTGACAGAACTTTTTACAAATGAAAATCTCGATGCAAGTATTGATACTGATGTTTTTGTAAAAGCAGTTCAGACTGTTATCAATAAGGATTATCAAGCCCGTCCTGAAGCTATAACAAGAGAAGCTGTCGTCCATGAGCTGGTCAACATCTGGAGTCAAGAAACAGGAATCGATTCTGATAAGGTCCCGGTTGTTAGAATGCTTTTCTACACTGATATGGAAAAAGCCCAAAGCAAGTATGTTCAGTCTATTTATGTAGCCTGGATGAAGGATATTGCCAAAGGTAAAGCACCAATGGAATTTATGCCTAAGGCACATGTAAGCTATGCGGAGCTTGCTTCAATGGTAAAAAGAACTAAAGATGCTATAAATCTGGAAAACGCAGCTTATGAGGGCATCCTGGAAACTAAGGCTGCTTATGAAATCAAAGATGGGAAAATGCTTTTTGATATAGAATTGGTAAACCATGGAGAGGAGAGCCTTACTATGATTATGGGCTCTGGCATTCAGTTTGATATAAGTATTTTTGATAAAGATGATAAAGAAATTTATCGTTATGCTGAGAACAGACCATCAACATTGGCCCTGGTCTACAAGGAACTTGAAGCCGGCAAATCACTTAAGTGGGATTTTGCCTGGGATATGAAAGACAGAGATGGTAAAGAATTGACTGATGATAATTACAGAGCTAAAGTAACTGTTTTAGCCAATATCATGGACGATCATAGAGAAATTCCACAAAGAGAATTAAATACAGAATTTGAATTCAATAAAAAACAAGTAAAAGAAACAAAATAAAAATATTAAAAGTCCTCTATTGAGCCCTAGTGCCCATAGAGGGCTTTCTTTTTTCCATCTATAATTGGGTATAAGGGAGGTGATAATAATGTTTCTTAAGAAGAAAGGATTTGCTTTTATTCTCATAATATTATTTATCGCAAGCTTGGCCCTTGCTTGTAGTCCGACTGAAAAAGATCAGGCAAATCAAGAAAAAAGAATAAGTACTTATATGGAAGAAGTTTCCCGAGAGACTTTTGAAACTTATTATGAACTGTTAGATTTTATAATTACCGATTATAGAGAAGAAACCAAAGACAAAAATACGGAAGCATTTTTTCTGTACACAATAGTTTACAAAAATTATGACCGTGATCCAGACACCATTGATTATATAAAGGAAGCAAAGGAGTCTGGGGATCCCTATTACCAGCAATTTTATGACCAATATCTTCAACCTCAGGAAATGAATTTTGATTTTAAAGTTCTTATAGACCAGGAAGATGAAATCACTCTTTATCACAATGTTTCACCCAAAGGCGTGGAATGGCAAGAAGTAGAGATGGGAGCTTTTATTTCCAAAGATTAAGGAGAAATGACCCTTTCCAGTGATATTGATATGTTAATTGAGTTTTTGCCAGATACCAGGGGTATAGTTTTTTTCAGTCTTCAAAATGATCTGGAGAAGGTCTTTAACCGGCCTGTAGATTTAATAACATTTGAAGCATTGCACAGGGAAGGAAAAGAAGAATTTAAAAAGAATGTATTACAAGATGTGAGAGTCATCTATGAACGGGAAAATTAAAAAAATTCATTGAAGGATTTTATCAATCTAAAGAAAAAGTCATGCAGAGGACTTTTGTCCTGCACATGACTTTTTTTCATAATTTTTTAAAAAAAACGATGTTTGATACCACTTTGTTTCATAATAATATTTGCAGTATGGCGGGATTTAATTTTTCCGTCTACCGTAAAATTAGTTTTTGTTATTGGGCTATACCAAATATCGTGATCACCTTTACCATGACGAACAAAATTACAAGAATTTTTTCTTAGTATTTCTCTGACTTTTTTCTCATACTCTGCCATTATGCATAAGCCTTTTCATTACGCTCTGAACAAAAAACAAGTTCAGCACCCTCTAGTGGGTATTCGTTAAGAGCAAGTATCTCAGGGGCAGCAAAGCGCACTCGTTCTATTAAGGCATCGTAGGAGCCTGATTCCAAAATTAGGCCGTTAATATCTTTGCTTGTTGCAATCCACACAGAAGCTTCATTATCCCAAGCTAATTTAATAACATATTTCATGGCAAAACAACCTTTCTATGGATTTTAAATTTGCTTATATTATTATAGCACAAATGTTATTTTTACAAGCGAAAGGTATGATTGTTCTTTTTGCTTTTTTGTCAGGCTTTGTAGTGAAAAAAGTTACAAGAATAGTTGTAATGATTACATAAGTTTAAATACATAGGGGACGGTGCTATTTTATGAAAAAAATGAATTTTTGTATTTGTCAACTAAAAAAGGGTCCAGCTATCCAGTCGAAAAAGGGTCCACC
>CAZUPR010000006.1:0-49050 GCA_964622305.1 uncultured Eubacteriales bacterium | reverse complement strand
TCTTTCCCATCTTTTCGGAAATAGCTGACACAAGGTTTAGCATCTCTTCCGTTAAAGAGTAGGGCGGTTTATATTCTTCCATTTTATCACCTCATCTTGCTTATTATCTTGCTTACTATCTTACCACATTTCAGTAAAAATATCCTTATTTTTTGTTGTCATAAGTGTATCTATCCCCACTTAAGCTGCAATATGATCGCTCATAAAAATACCCCCATGAAAATAATTTAATTATATGTCATATACATACCCTACTTTGACTTTTAATAATGAAAAAAGCCCGGAATTATCCGGGCTACCTATCTTTTCAAAAATTAATGATATTCTATTATTTTTCTCTTTGCATTTTACTCTTTAATTCATAACGTTCAAGTGCCAGCTCTACAAGTTCATCTAGGAGGTCACCTAGGGGCAAGCCACTATATTCCCATAACTTAGGATACATGCTGATTGAAGTAAAGCCTGGCAGGCTGTTTATTTCATTTAAAAGAACCTGTCCTGTATTTTTATCTATAAAAAAGTCTATTCTGGAAAAGCCTGATAAATCCAGGGCCTTGTAGGCTCTTATTGCAAGGTCTTCAATTTCTTTTCTTTGGCTGTCTGATAAATCATCAGCAAGCCTGGTTAATGATCTGTCATCAACATACTTGGAGTGATAGTCATAAAACTCACTGGCTGGGATAACTTCACCCAGGAGGGAAATCTTTGCCTCTTCATTTCCTAGAATGGAAGCTTCTATTTCTCTTACCTCATGGCCTTCTTCTACTATAATTCTGCGGTCAAATTTTGAGGCCTCTTTTAGGGCTAAAAGAAGCTCTTTTTCATTCTTTGCCTTACTTATTCCAACGCTGGAACCTAAGTTGGCAGGTTTTACAAAAAGAGGAAAAATAAGTTTTTCCTTTATCTGGCTTATAAGCTCTGCTTCTTTTTCTATAAGGTCTTTACTATCAAAGCCCAGATATTTTACCTGGGGGATATCATGGGCTTTGAAGATATCCTTCATGATAATTTTGTCCATGCCTGCAGCAGAGCCACAAACACCTGCACCGACATAGGCTATGTCCATGTACTCTAAGAGACCTTGCAGGCTGCCATCTTCGCCATAGGACCCGTGAATAATTGGAAAGGCAAGCTCAGCCTTGAAGATTTCTTTAAAATCAGGAAGGGAGTAGATTATGCCCCCAGGTTTGGGGAGGGCAATTATTTCCTGGTCTAAATAATCTTCTTCTTTAAAGGAGGCTATATCTTCTGGCTTAACTGGCCCAAACCAGGAGCCACTTTTGCCTATGGCTAAGGGAAAGACCTTGTATTTATCTTTATTTAAGCCTGCATAAATTGAAGCAGCTGATCTTAAGGAAACCTCATGTTCGCCTGATCTGCCACCAAAAATTAAAATTAAATTTTTCACTCTTGTCCACAACCTTTTTCATAAAGGATTTTTCCTGCTTTTATAGCAGCAATAATCACATGATAGTAGCTAAGCCCGCCTTGCAAATAGGCTGTATAGGGCTCTCTCATAGGCCCGTCAACGCTTAATTCAATAGAAGAACCCTGGACAAAGGTACCTCCGGCCATTATAACTGGGTCATCGTAGCCGGGAAGTTGGGTAGCTGTTGGCCTTACATAGGAGTCCAGGGCAGAAGATTCCTGGACGGCCTGGCAAAATTCCTTTAGAAGTTCTGGATCATTTAGAATAATCCCTTGTACTATATCTGTCCGGTGGTCTTTTGGGCCCGGTTTAGTTTCAAAATTTAGGTCAGTAAAAAGCTGGGCTGTAAAGAGAGCACCTTTCAGGGCCTGTTCTACAATCAAAGGAGCCATAAAGAGACCCTGAAAAGCCGTTCTGTTAAAATCCAGGGCGGAAGAAACATCTTCATGGATGCCCGGAGCAGTAAGCCTGTAGGATGTTCTGATTACCAGATCTTCCCTGCCTGCTATATAGCCGCCTCTTAAGGCCAGACCACCACCAGGGTTTTTAATAAGTGAGCCGGCAATAATATGAGCCCCGGCTTCCAGAGGCTCTCTCTCTTCAACAAATTCGCCATAGCAATTATCAACAAAGATAATACTTTCTGGAGATAGTTCTTTTATAAGAGCTGTAATATCTTCTATTTGAGCAATAGATAAAGATTTTCTTGAAGAATAGCCTTTTGACCTTTGGATGCAGATTAATGGGTAAAATTTACTGCTTAGGGTTTCTTTAATTTTCTCTTTATCAAAATCACTTTCATTTAATAAGTCTATAATATGATGATTTATACCCAGCTCATGGAGGCTGCCGGCCTCATTGTTTTCACCAATTATTTTTAGTAAGGTGTCATAGGGTTTGCCTGATATGGATAAGAAATCATCACCCGGCTTTAAGAGGCCATAAAGAACCAGGGCCAGGGCATGTGTGCCAGAAACTATATTAGAACGAACCAGGGCCTTTTCAGCCTGGAAGATATCCTTATAGATATCTTCTAAAACCTCACGGCCAATATCACCATAACCATAGCCAGTTGACCCGTTTAAATGAAAGTCTGAGGCCTTATTATCTTTAAAAGCCTTTAGTATCTTATATTGATTAAAAGCCGCCACTTCTTCAATTTGGGCATGGCCCTCTTTTGCCTTTTTTAAACTTTTATAAACTAAATCAGAAAAACCTTCTTCAAGCTCCATTTGATCTATAATTTTTTTAGACATTTTAATCCTCCAGCCAGATAACATCTCTATTTTTGCCAAACCAGGTAATTTGCCTCTTAGCAAACCTTCTTGTTTCTTGTTTAATCTTTTCTAAACAGGTCTCCCAATCCATTTCCCCATCAAGATAATTAATAATTTGCTTGTAGCCCAAACCCTGCATAGAACGATAGTTTTTTTGAGCCCGCCCACTTGCTAAAAGATCTTCAACCTCTTTTAGCCAACCCTCTGCTACCATTTGGTCTACTCTCTTATTAATTCTATCATAAAGCTTCTCTCGCTTCATGTTAATAACATAGTATTTTAAATCATAGGGTGATTCTTTTTTCATTCTGGAATCTTTTTCGGTTTGGGAGAATTTTACCTGATTTTTTTCCATTATTTCAAGAACCCGGATTAATCTTTTAGTATTGTTTTTGTCTATTTTTTCATAGGTTTCCGGATCTTTTTCCTTTATTTGTTCAAGCAAATAATCATTGCCATACTTTTCATATTCATCCCAAAGCTTATTTCTGATTTTATTGTCCTTATCTTCCTGTAAAAAATTATAGTCATAAACCAGGGCATCAATATAGAGGCCACTGCCTCCAACTAAAAAAGGTGTCTTGCCTCTTTGGTGAATGTCAATTACAAGATCTTTGGCATATTTTTGAAAAATCTGCACATTATATTCTTCTTGAGGCTCAATAAAATCTATCAGATGATGGACAATACCGTCCATTTCTTCTTTTTTTATTTTTGCTGTTCCTATATCCAGGCCCTTGTAAACTTGCATTGAATCGCCAGAGATTATTTCGCCATTTAATTCTTTGGCCATTTCAATACTGGTTTTTGTTTTTCCTGAGGCGGTTGGCCCGGCAATAACTATAAGTGGTATCTTTTTTTCAAGCATGTTTTTTTCCTTTAAGTAAAATTCTTTTAATTTAAAAAGCAGGCTGTTGGACAACCTGCTTTTTTATACTAGTAAATTCTAAACAAATTTAGGGAAAAGCAAGACAGGTATTTTAGAGTACCTGGCAACATCTATTGCTGTAGAACCAATTAAAAGTTCAGTTATATTGCCTGTTCCTACCTTAGAAATCATGATAATGCTTCCCTGATCTTGTTCTGCTACTTCCATTATTTTTTCTGCTGGGGTTCCTTGTTTCAGGCGAACTTCAACATTTTTGCCTGCTGCTTCAAGATCTGCCTTTATTTCTGCCAACTTATTTTGAATTTCTTTTGTTCTCTTATCCAGATCTTCAATATTCTCACTTTTAGCAACTACTTTAACTATAACTACATCTTTGATAAAGTCTTTTTCTTTAACAAAATTTGTAACCTTCATGGATGATTGAGAGAAGTCTACTGGTAAAATTACCTTTTTAAATTTATCACTTGAGACTACATCAAATTCTTCCCTGGTTACATCTTTAAATTTTTCGATTAAAACAGGTATTTCACTTTTTCTGGCTAACTCAAAAGAAGTACTGCCTAAAAGAATAGTTTTTATAATTCCTTTTCCGTGGGAACCTACAACAATTAAATCTGCCTGTTCCTCTTGGGCGATATTTAAAATTTCCTTACCTGTAAAGCCAAAGGAAACAATTTCTTTTGTTTCAACCCCATACTTTTTAGCTTCCTGGGAAAGTTCTTCTAGCCTGTCTAAGGTTATTTGCCTTTTTTCACTATAGGTTTCCTTAATAAAAGGAACGTTTTCGTCTGCAGGATGAATATTTATTACACTTACAAGAATAGCTTCTTTGAGCCCAGACTTTTTTAAGTCTTCAATGATACCAATAAGTTTTTTTGATGGTTCAGAAAAGTCTATACATATTAAAGCTTTAGTAAAATTCATAGAGGCACCTCCGAAATTTTTTATTTACTGATATGTTTTTATACCCTCTTTTTGATTGCCTTAAAACCAGAAATAACATCATTGATTTCTTCTGTGATATCATTCTGTCTCTTCCTTTGATATTCAGCCTGTAGAAGGGCTAATCTCTCTTCTATATTGGATTCTGCAGTTTGCATAGAAGCAAGACGGCTGGCATTCTCTGAAGCCAGGGAATAACAAAAAGTCCGGTAGATACTTATAAAAAGATACTGTTTAACCAGTTCCGAAAGCATCTTTTCCCTGTCTATTAAAACTTGTGGTAAAGAATTTGACTCCCAGGCTCCCATATCTCTGGCTATTTTTTTAAAGCTGACCGGATAGAGTTGCTGATAGTTTTCTTTGAAAAAGTTTTGTCCTTCACTTTTATTATATATTAAAAAAACCTCATGGATATCCTTATTATATTGATCTAGTTTAAAAAGTATTTGAATGACACTTTCAATAATAGCTTCAAGGGATTGTGGGGCATAAAAAACATCTTTTTTTTCAGGAAGATGGGCCAATCTTGCTTCAATCTGCTGGCCACAAATTATAATCCGATTTTTCTCATGTCTTTCTTTTTTGATAATCTCTTCTGCAAATAGCGAAATGTTTTCATTAAAACGTCCAGCCAGGCCATGATCAGAACCAAAAACAATAAAAAGCTTGCCCTTATTCTTATCACAGAGCCTTATCCTCTCCCTTTCTTCATAGGTAGAAAGGGTTACATAAAGGGACATTCTTATTATTTCATCGTATTCCATGGAAGCCCTTGCAGCAGTTTGAAACTGACTTATATTTGCAGAGGCATAGGCCTTCATTGTGGAAACAATAGATTTTAAGCTTTCGGCTGACTTTATCTTTCTCTGAATAACCTGGGCATTAGACATCTTCAAAAGCCCACCTTTTCTCCAGATTTTCCTTAATTAGCAAAAGGAGTTTCTCCTTGGACCTCTTATCCAAGCCTTCACTAGAATAAACCATTTTTTGATATTTTTCATCTTTTTTCACCAAAGATGAGACCAAATCTTCAGCATTTTCTATTTCTTCTAAGGGAATATGATCAAAAAGACCATTGGTAACTGCTAAAAGAACAGCAATTTGTTCTCCAACCTGCATGGGCCGGCTTTCCCTTTGATTTAAAATAGCTCTTATCCGCCTTCCTCTTTCTAAAGTTTTCCTGGTACTTTCATCCAAACGTGTTCCAAAACTAGCAAAGGCCTCCAGTTCCTCAAATTGTGAATAGGTCAGCTTTAAATCGCTGGTAACCTTTCTATATGCTGGCAACTGGGTTTTACCACCCACTCTTGAAACAGATTCTCCTATTCTAACTGCAGGCATATGGCCTTTTTGAAAGAGCTTTGGCGAAAGATAAATTTGACCGTCAGTTATGGAAATAAGATTGGTTGGTATATAGGCGGATAGATTTTCTCCCTGGGTTTCAATAATGGGCAGGGCTGTAAAACTGCCGCCGCCATACTTTCCCTTTAACTGGGTAGATCTTTCCAGAAGTCTTGAATGGATATAGAAAATATCTCCTGGATAGGCTTCTCTGCCAGGCGGTCTTTCTAAAAGTAGGGACAGTTCACGATAGGCCCTGGCATGTTTGGTTAAATCATCGTAGACAACCAAAACATCGCGGCCTTTTTCCATAAAATACTCTGCCAGTGAGGCTGCAGAATAAGGAGCTAAATATGAAACTCCTGGCGGGTCATCAGGGCTTGCGACCATAACAATAGTATAGTCCATGGCCCCGTGTTTATGGAAGTTTTCAACAACCTTGGCCAGGCCTGAGGCTTGCTGGGCAATAGAACAATAGATGCAAATTACATCTTTGCCTTTTTGGTTTATAATGCTGTCTACGGCAATTGCAGTTTTTCCAGTCTGCCTGTCACCAAGGATAAGCTCTCTTTGTCCCTTGCCCACAGGTACAACTGAATCAACAACTTTTATTCCTGTCTCCAGGGGGCGGACAACCGGGTCCCGGTCCATGATGGGTCTGGCCTTCCTCTCAATGGGAAAGTGTTCCTTGCTGCTAACTTGTCCCTGATCATCTAGACATTCCCCAAGGGGTGAAATTATTCTGCCAATAAATTTTTCAGAAACTGGGATTTTTGCAACTTCATAGGTTCTGGAAACCTTATCACCAGCCTGGATATGGGCATAGGGGCCCAAAAGAATTATCCCGGCAGATGAGGAATCAAGGTTAAAGGTTATTCCCTTTACTCCCCCAGGAAAGGCAACAAGTTCTTCATTCTGTAAGCCTTCAAGCCCCCTGATAAGAGCAATTCCACTGTCTACAGCAATAACTGTGCCACTTTCTATTATTTTTTCCTTATTCAAATCTTCTGCCAGCAAGGAATCAAAAAGATTTTTTGCCTCCAGAAGCTCATTTGTAATTTTTGCCATAAAAGAAAAACCTCCATCAGTTAAGCTTCTGATGTTTCACTACTTCTTCTTCCATATTTTCTAAATAGAAATTTAAATTTTCATTAATTGTAAAGCTGTTAAAAATTAACTGATAGCCATAAAGTAAGTCCTCATTAACCGTAAAATTAAAGGAGTCTTTACCCAAAAGTTCTCTGATAAGTCCGGAGAGGATTTGGGCTTCCTTTTCTGGCATTTTGGCAGATGAAATAATATCTACCTGGCCGCCTTCTATTTTCTTTTCTGCTCCAATAATATCTTCCGGGATATTCTTTATAGTCTCAAGAAGACCTTCAAAAACCTTGTCTTCTAAATTGGAAGCTGACAGAGGCTCTAGGACCTTTCTGGAAATTTTTAAGGTATAGTCTGCCAAAAAGCTTCTAAATTGTCTGAGAAAATCATTTTTTTCCAGGGCAAAATCCTTTTCAAAATTCTCTCTTTTTTGAGCAATTTCTTCTTGAAATTCCTTAAAGAGCAAATCTCTTTTTTCTTCAGCCTTTAAAGAAGCCATAGTAATAATTTCTGCCTCTTTTTCATTTATGGAGTCAATTTTTTCTTCATATTCTGTAAAAAGACTATTAGCCTGGGATAATTTGTCTTCAGCTTTTTCTATAATTTCTTCAATTTTTCTTTCTCTTTCATCCATGGCAGCCATGACAGGTTTAAAAAGAAATTTATTCATAAGAGCCAGTAAAATAAAAAAATTAAGAATTATGGCAAAGACTTCAAACCAATTAATATGCATAAGCTCACCCTGTCACAAAATTCCAGAAGGGATTTGCAAAGATAAGAATCATGGCTACCAGAAAACAGTAAATGGCTGTGGATTCAATCATTGCAAGACCAACAAACAAGGTTCTGGTAATTGTATTTGACTCATCTGGCTGCTGGGCTATTGATCTTAAAGCTTCGGAAACGGCTCTTCCCTCACCAAGGGCTGGCCCTATTGAACCAATGGCTATGGTCATCCCTGCTGTTACAATTGAAGCCATTCCTATTAAAGCAGTTGTATCCATTTTATAAACCTCCTCTTATTGATTCTGACTTGAAGATATAATATAAACCATAGATAGTATGGCAAAAACATAGGCTTGTATGGCTCCCATTAAGAGGCCAAAGGCGTCTATAAGAACTGGAAAAAAGAGTGGTAAAATTCCTATTAAAATAAGAACAATCAGTCCGGAGCTCATAATATTACCATAAAGACGAACTGCTAAAGAGAGAGTTCTGGAGATTTCGCCAATAATATTAAAGGGCAACATTATAATATTGGGTTCTATATACTGTTTCAGATAATTTTTAAAGCCCTGATTCTTTATCCCATAGTAAGGAACTGCTAAAAAAACACAAATAGCCAGAGCTGTTGTTGTATTCAAAGAGGAAGTTGGCCCTGTAAAACCAGGTATGATTGAAAGAAGGTTTGAAGTTAAAATGAAAATAAAAATTGTAGCTATAAAGGGAAAATATTTGTCTGGATTTTCCTGGCTAACCTCTTTTATCTGATTCCTGATAGTTACTATCAGGGCCTCTGAAATATTCTGATATTTATTGACCTGAAGAGGATCTTTGTTTTTTTTAATCTGTCTGCCTATAAAAAGAGACAAGGCTAACAAAACCAGCATAACCAGCCAGGTAAAAACCAAGGTAGCTGTAATTCTAATAAAGCCATATTGGAAATAAACTATTTGACTTGGATCTATATTCAATCAAAACACCTCTCTTTTTACCAGATGTAAAATTAGATATTTGGCAACAAAAACTCCGGCAATGGCTATTAAAAGCCGGATTATATCTCCTGAAAAAATAAAATAGAGTCCAGAAATTAAAATTGTCATCCGTAAAGATAAACTTAGGAGCATTAGCAAAGCCGGGTTTTTAGCCCTGGGCACTTTTTTCGAAGTATAATATAGGCCTCCAAAAAATATTCCCCCTAAAAATAGTCCTCCAAAAAAAGCAAATACCATAGATACACTCCCTTAGCTTTTCTTTTTCTTGCTTTTATCACTAATCCAGTACCAGGCATTGTAGGAGCCAAGAGCCAGTCCCATAATCATAAGGGTTAAGGTCCAGGAGATATTTAAATTGCTTTTTTTATCCAGATAAATCCCTAAAAAAGTCAATAAGATTGATGGCAGGGCAACAGACCAGCCAACCACTCCAAAAGCACCCAGACCAAAAAGAATCTGATCGCCCTCTTTTCTGGCCTTGACCTTCTTTTCAGATTCATTTTCAATTTTCTCCATGAAGTCTTCCCTTTTATTCATTTTTCCAGCTCCATAAATTTTTTAAGGGTCTCTGTTTCAAGCCTTGTTAAAACCACCCTGGCCTCTTTTTCTCTCTCTGTCATCTCTTTAAAGAGCTCAGAGACTGATTGATTTAACTCTTCTAAAGAATTTCCCTCAACGGCCCTGAAAACGCCAATAAAAACCTGATCTTTCTTTTTTACCAGAACACCACTGTCAATAGCAAAAATATCCAGACCATCTTCATAATATATTTCAAGAATTCCTGGTACCAGAGTCCAGGTAAAATCAACATGTCTTGGTTTAATTTGAAAATCGCCATCAAGGCCCGGAGCAGAAATTTTAAGGGCCTCTTTATCTAATATTTGCTTGTAGGGAAGGAGCAATTTTACTCTCATTTTTTCCCTTCTCTTTCTTTTCTTTTTTCATAGGCCTCATCAACCTTGCCAATCATGTAGAGGTCACTCTCCATAAAATCCTGGAATTCATCTGCAAGGATTCTCTGACAGCCATCAATAGTATCTTCTATATCAACCATACGGCCACCTAAGCCAGTAAATTGTTCTGTTGTAAAAAAAGGCTGGGTTAAAAATCTTTCAAGCCTCCTGGCCCGGTAAACTGTTGCCCGGTCATCTGCTGATAATTCTTCAAGCCCCAGCATTGCAATAATATCTTTTAGCTCTTCATATTTGGCCAGGTTCTTTTTAATTTCCAGGGCTGTCTTATAATGTTTCTCGCCAACTATATCCTTATTTAACATTTTAGAATAAGAAGCCAAAGGATCAATTGCAGGGTAAATACCTTCAGAAGCCTTTTTTCTGGATAAAACTACTGATGATGACAAGTGAGTAAAGGTATGAGTTGCCGATGGATCTGTAAAATCATCTGCAGGCACATAAACAGCCTGAATGGAGGTTATAGAACCTGACTTAGTTGAAGATATTCTTTCCTGCAGCTCAGCCAACTCAGTACTTAAGGTAGGCTGGTAACCAACCCTTGAAGGCATTTTTCCCATAAGGCCAGAAACTTCAGAACCAGCCTGAATAAAGCGAAAAATGTTATCAATTAGAAGTAAAATATCTTTTTCTTCATGGTCTCTTAAATATTCACACATGGTCATAGCAGAATGACCCACCCTGAATCTGGCTCCCGGAGGTTCGTTCATCTGACCAAAGACCAAAACAGCATTTTCTAAAACTCCTGCTTCTTTTATTTCCCTAAAAAGTTCCTCTGCCTCTCTGGATCTTTCACCAATACCACAAAAGACACTGTAGCCTTTGGTTTTTTGGGCAGTATTATTGATAAGTTCAGTAATTAAAACAGTCTTGCCCACCCCGGCCCCGCCAAAAAGACCGGCCTTGCCACCCTTAGGCAGAGGGGTCAAAATATCGATAATCTTTATTCCTGTATAAAAGACTTCATCGCCAGAGCTCCTCCTGTTAAAGGGCAGAGAGGCCTGGTGGATAGACCTGTAGGGAGGATTGTCCAGTTTCTCATCTGAATCCAGGCGATTGCCAAAAAGATCAAACATTTTGCCCAGAGTTTGAGTTCCTACTGGCACCATAACAGGATAGCCTGTGTCAAGAACCTGATCTCCCCTGGCTAAGCCTGCAGTAAAGGTTAGGGCTATAGCCTTGATAGTTTTTTCATCTATGTAGGAGCTGACCTCAAGAATAAGCTCATTATTTTTTCCTGCAGTCAGCTTATTATTTATTTTAGGAACTCCATCTTCAAAGACAGCTTCAATAACGCTGCCTCTGATACTTTTTATATAACCAACTTTTTCTTTCACAGGCTTCACCGCCCTTCTTTGACTTTCATTCAATAAAACATACCCTTAATTTATTTTTCAAAAACAGCGTATCTTACCCGGCTTCTGTCGCCTCCAATAATTTTCTGGGGCTGCATTTGGCTTACAAAGTCTCTGTTATTATTTCTGATTTTTACCACAACTCTTTTTTGAGCCAGGCTAAGGGCAAGTTCTATGGTGCTTTTTTCCAGAGAATCATAGGAGGCATAGAGCCTTATTTTAGAAATTCCTGGGGAGACATCAACTGGGTCTGCAAACATGGGGTCAAAGTAAATGGAAGCATAGTCTCCACTTTTTACCAAAGACCTGTCTTGTAAAAAGTCCTTGTAATTTATGTTTATTAAATCTATTCTGCCCATAGCCTCCCTAAGTTTTAAGGAACCCTTGTCGCAGGTTAAAAGGCCTCTCTTTGTTACTATATATAAATCTCTGGATTTCTCCAGGGCAGTAACCTGCCCCTTGTCTAAATAGTAAGCAAGAACAAGAGCATCGTTTAAGAGTCCACCGGTGCAATCTAAAACCTTTTCATCTTTTTCTATACCCATGGCTTCTATAAGAGGGTCACCATCTCCTCTTTCTAAGAGAATACCTCTGATTAGGGCAGTCCCCGGATGAAAGAAAAGCTCCTCTCCCTCTATATTTACAAGATTTATAGCCTCTCCCTTTTGGATAAAAGCCTCATCTATCTCATGGCTGGCAAAAAAGTCTTGCCAGGAAAGTTTTTTTCTTTCAATATATTGCAAATTAAATTCCCAGGCCGATTTTTTTGCTTCAAGGATATCAGTCTCTTTTGCCTTAAGGCTGGTGGTAATTATTTTAGTCAAGATAGGAACCCCTTTGGAAAAAGTTATAAAGCTCATTAATAGAAATCCTTTTAAAGACTGGTCTGCCATGAGGACAGGTAAAAGGATTGTCTGTCTTTGCCAGCTCCTCCATGAGGTAGGCAATTTTTTCTTCACTTAGGCGGTCATTGGCCTTAATGGCTCCCTTGCAAGAGGCAATAGTTATTAAACCATCACGAAGGCTGGCTGGAGTGAGATTTGATTTTCTGGTCAAATCTTCCAATAAATCAGCAAAAAACTCTTCAGGATTATGGATCTCTAAAGAAGCAGGCAGGCTTCTTACCAAATAGGCACCGGGGCCAAAATTTTCAATAAGAAAACCCAGGTCACTTAAGCTAATGATGTTTTTAATTAAGGATGCCTCTTCCATAGGGTTCAGATGTAAAATTAAGGGATTTAAAAGAGTGCTCTTATGGATTTTTCTATCATTAACTTCTTTGGTGAACCTTTCATAAAGGATTCTTTCATGAACAACATGCTGGTCAATGATAAAAAAGTCTTTGCCATTTTCTGCCAGGATAAAAGTATTTTTAAACTGGCCAATTATATTAAGACCATCCAGCCAATTTTCTTTTTTCTCATCTTCTGGAACAAAAAGAGGCTTATCATCTTCCGCCTCTTCCAGAAAAGTAAAATCGATTTTTTGTGGCTGATAAAAATCCTGTTTTTTTTCATAGTTTTCAATCTTTCTATCAAGAACCCTGGCAGGCAACTGATAGGGATTTAGGGCTTCTATTAAGGAGCTTTTGAGCATTTCCTTTAGACTAAGGGCCAAATTTTTTTCTTCTAAAAATCTAATTTCTGTTTTAGCAGGGTGGATATTTACATCAATCATCTGAGCCTTGATGCCTATATTTAAAACCGCCATGGGAAAACGGCCTTTTTCCAGGAGATTTTCATAGGCTTCATCCAGGAGATAGCTTAAAAAGCTGCTCTTAACCAGACGGCCATTAACAAAAAAAATCTGAGACTTTCTATTGTTCCTGGTAATTTCTGGTTTGAAAAGGATTCCCTCAAGCTTTATAGATCCACTTTCCTTGTCAATATATACCAGATCTTCAGTTTTTCTTTTAAATACTGAAGATGTTCTCCTAAGCCAGCCTTCCTGGCCCCGGCTGTCAATGATAAGCTGGCCATCCCTCTTTAAAATAAAATCTTTATGAGGATGCCCCAGGGAGTAATTGCTGATAAGCTCACTAATCTTAGCTGCCTCTAAATTATAGTTTGAGATAAATTTCTTTCTGGCAGGCAGGTTGAAAAAGAGGTTCTTGACCTCAACTGTGGTTCCTTGCAGGTGTCTTTTTAGACCTCTTTCAAGGATTTTACTTTCGCTGATAGAAATATAGTGGCCACTGTCATCATCCTCTCGTCTGCTGATTACTTCTATATCAGAAACAGCTGCTATAGAGGCCAGTGCCTCACCACGAAAGCCAAAGGTGGCAATCCTGTCTAAATCATCCTCATCCTTAATTTTACTGGTTGCATGGCTTAAAAAGGCCTTATCCAGGTCATCCTTATGAATGCCCCAGCCATTATCCCTGACCCTTATTAAAGTCATGCCGGCATTTTCGATACTAATTTCAATCATATCAGCCCCTGCATCCAGGGAGTTTTCTAAAAGCTCTTTAACAACCGAGACAGGGCCCTCAATAATTTCTCCAGCTGCAATCTTATCAAAAACATTTTTTTCTAATAAATATATTCTATTCACTAAATATATTCCTTCCCGTTTAAAAGGTATTTATCTTCCCTCTTGTCTTGCAAATAGACATTGTCATAGGCCTTTTCCTTGCACTTTTCTTGGTACTCTTCCTCTGCTTCTGCCCTGCACTTGTCACAGGCATATAGAGGAATCGAAATGCAATAAGAATTGCCTTTATAGGGGCCCCGGTCCAGATAAGTATTAATTCCTATCCAGCCGCCACATTTATCACAAATTCTTACTTTTTCCATCTGATTTTCGCTGATGTAATCCGTGTCATAAAAAATGGATTTTTTCTTGCTGTAAAATTTACCTTTGCCAAAAAGTTTTTCTTTATCATAATTTTTGGCCTCCTGCCAAAGCTGCCAGACTCTTTCTATGACGGCATCAGTATGATCCAACACTTCTTTGCGCTCATGGATTAAATCTGCCCTTAAGTCAGGCTCAATAATCTTAGAATAATCTTGTCCAGCCAGGGCCAGAATAACTGCCATATTAACATAAGGCAAGGCCGATTCTACAGCATATCCGCCCTCAAGAACCACCAGGTCGGGCTTTAGTTTTTCTGTTAGAAGCCCATACCCTTTTGCCGTAAAACGCATAGAAGCCAAGGGATCAGTAAAGTGATTGTCCTGGCCTGCTGAATTAATAATAAGCTGGGGCTTAAAATCTTCTAGAATAGGTAAAATTAACTGGTCAGTAATCCTGCCTATACCAATATCACCAGTACCAGGAGCCATAGGAATATTTATGGTCCGGCCCCAGGCATTGACCCCGCCGGCTTCATCAATAAAACCAGAACCTGGATAGAGGGTCCGTCCATCCTGATGAAAAGAGATAAAGAGGACATCGGGATCATTATAGAAGATATCCTGGGTTCCATCTCCATGGTGGACATCCGAATCGACAACAGCAATTCTTCTAACCTTATATTTTCTTCTCAGGTATTCAATCATGATAGCTTCGTTGTTAATATTACAGAATCCCCGGTTGCCATAAGTAACAAACATGGCATGGTGGCCAGGAGGTCTGACCAGGGAAAAGGCATTTTTAACCCTGCCTTCCATAAACTGATCTGCCAGGAAATTACAAGAACCGGCAGCAATTAAATGGGCTACTGTGGCCACCTTCTCCGGCCCGGGAATACAAAAATGAGCCCGCAAAATATCCTTGTAGGAGGCCATGTTTGCCTTGTATTCCATGATATTATCAAGGTCTAAAAAACCTTCTTCCATCAGCTGGTCCCTTGTATATAAAAGTCTTTCTTCTCTTTCCGGGTGAGTTGACGATATGGCCCAGTCAAAGGCCGGGAAAAAAATTATGCCTGTTTTTTTCATAATTCTATTCCTCCTCTTATACCTGGGGGAAGGCCAATTTGGATTTCATGAATTTGTCCGTCTGTGTAACCATGTCTGACTATGCTAAAAATTTCATGTTCAAAGACCGCTAACTCCCCACTTATATTTTTTTCTTCCAAATGTTTTTTACCAATAGAAAGGGCATAAAGAGAAGCCTCATCAGGATGAATCCTGCCCTTAAATTTTTTCTCTTCATGATAGCCCCAGCCTGTGGAGACCATCTCTTCTGAGGTGTTGATTCTTACAAAAGAGTTAAAAGAATCTTTAGCTAAAGCTGCTCCAAGTGCATTGGCTGTCATAGCCCGGTTGTCAGTTTGGACTTTTATTTTGCTATTGGCCTCTATGTATTTTTGCAGGCCTTTAGCAGGTCCGCCGATGATAAATAAGAGGTCGGGATGAATTTTCATTTTATTTTCAATTTGCCAGACCCTGTATTTGGGCTCTCTTTCCCAATAATCAATTACTGATTTTAAATTTTCTATAATAATTTTGCCTGCCTGCATGAGAATCTTTTCTGCTAATTCCTGGGGAGGCAGATTGATTTTTTCTGCTTCTTTGGCCAGACCAGCCAGAGCCATTTCTTTGTTGCCAATCTCAATTTCATTAAGACAAAGGAGGCAATCAGAAATAGTTAAGTCACTGCCACCCTCCATATAGGGCAGGCCTCTTTCTCTTGAAAAGACAAAATTATCGGAGAATAGAAGGATTTTGCTGTCTCCTCCAAGTGGAGTTGAATAAAGGCTGAGGCCTCTGGCTATAGTATAAAAGTTGTCTATTTTAACTCCTTTGGTGGCAAATAGCGGCTCTCCTTCTAAAATTAAGCTGTAGTCAGATGTGGTTCCGCCTATATCAATCACTACTGCAGACTTTATATCCCTCATTAAAGCCAGGGCACCAAAGGCAGAAGCTGCCGGACCAGAAAAAATAGTATCTACTGAATAGGAAGAAGATTCTTCTATGGGCACAGAACCACCATCTGATTTCAAAATTCTTATTTCTTCTACCTGAGGAAAAACCTCCTGCAAAGCTTGTAAAAAGTCTTGGTAAACCTGAGCCGAAGCCATTTTAAGACCTGAGCTTACTGCCCTTCTGATAAAATTTAAATTGCCAGTTAAATCTGAGCCTTTTTCAAAACTAAGATTTGGGAAGTTTTTTTCTGCATAGGCCAGGGCCTTATCTTCAAGATAGGGATTTCTGGGAGAAAACTTGGCATTTATAGAAATCCTCTTAATTCCCATAGCTGCAAGTTCTCTGATGGCCAGATCAACTTCTTTTTCATTTAAATCTGCAAATAATCTTCCTTGAAAGTCTACACCGCCAGAGATAACCCTATAAGGAAAAGGAAAAATCTGATCATTATAAGTCATACCAGGACCAGGAATTAAGAGAAGACCAGTATGATCATATTTTTTTTCTACTATAAAATTTGTCATTAAAGTTGTGCTGACAACAAGCTTTTTTATTTGGCCTTCTACAAGTTCTGCTTCTTTTTTTATTCCCTCAATAGACTCAATTAAATTATCCGGTTTAGTTTTTATTTTTACTTGTTTTACAATTTGCTTGTCTTTAATAAGAACCCCATCTGAGTAGGTTCCACCGATATCAATACCAAGAATCATCTTAATTCCTCCTTCTTTTTAAGTTAGTATTTTTAATTCAATTGCTTTTTTAAAGCGTCTAAAATTGCTAGGGCTTCAAGGGGAGTTATCTGGTTAATTTCTATTTTTTCCAGCTGGTCTATAATCTCACTTTGCAAGCTATTGTCAGTCTCTGCTAAAAAAGTGTTTTCTTCCATTAGCTGGTCAAAAGAGATCTGTTTATAGTTATTTTTATTTTTTTCAAGTTCCAGTAAAATCTTTTTAGCCTGATTGATTATCCCTCTGGGTAAGCCAGCCAGCTCTGCAACTTGAATCCCATAGCTTCTGTCTGCCCTGCCGGGGCCAATTTCATGTAAAAAAATGATTTTATCTCCATCTTCAGCAACCTTAACATTTAGGTTCTTAATGGAATCATACTTATTTTCCAGTTCCGTTAATTCATGATAGTGAGTGGCAAAAAGGGTTTTTCCCTTGATTTTCTGACTTATATATTCTGTAAGAGCCCAGGCCAGGGATAGTCCGTCATATGTGGATGTACCCCTGCCTACCTCATCTAAAATTATCAAGCTTTTTTCACTGGCATTGCTGACAATATTAGAAACCTCGTTCATTTCAACCATAAAAGTACTTTGTCCGGTCGTCAGGTCATCACTGGCACCAATCCTGGCAAAGATCCGGTCGAAAACCGGCAATTTTGCATATTTAGCCGGAACAAAAGATCCTGTTTGAGCTAAAACAGCTGCCAGGGCAATACTACGGCAGTAGGTAGACTTTCCGCCCATATTGGGGCCCGTGATAATCAGAAAATTGTAATTTGTCTGATCCATATAGGCATCATTGGGTATATAGCTCTCCCCTTCTAAATTTTTTTCTACCACAGGGTGCCTGAGGGCCTCAATTTGTAAAAGATTTGAATCATTCATTTCAGGCCTGGTAAAGTTATTTTTTAAGGCTGACAGAGAAAGTGAAAGATAAAGATCTAATTCAGAAATTTTTTCAGCCAAATCTATTATCTTTTTAGAGTAATTAACTTTTAGCTGGTTTCTAATTTCTGAGAAAATTTCATACTCTAAAGTCTTAATTTTTTCATCAGCCCCTGTTACCTTAGCCTCCATTTCTTTAAGCTCCGGAGTGATATACCTCTCTGCATTAGCGAGGGTTTGTTTTCTGATAAAATAGTCTGGTGCCTGGTGGATATTAGACTTGGTAATTTCCAGATAGTAGCCAAAAACCCTGTTATAGCCAATTTTTAAGTTTTTTATACCTGTTTTTTCCCTTTCACTTCTTTCAAGGCTGGAAATCCAGTCCTTGCCATGACGGGAGATATTTCGTAATTCATCAAGGTCCTTATTGTAGTCATCTTTTATCAGGCCTCCTTCTCTAACTGTAAAAGGAGGGTCATCAAGAATTGACCTCTTAAGCAAATCGTATAAATTATCCATGCTGTCTATTTTTACTGACATATCTTTGATTAAAGGATTACCATAGTCATTTAACTTCTGTTTAATTTCTGGTAAAACCTCTAAAGAATTTCTCAAGGCCAGAAGATCGCGGGCATTGGCGCTTTCAAAAGCAATCCTGGCTATAATTCTTTCTAAATCATAGATATTGCTTAAGAAATCTCTTATTTCATCAGATAAATCTAAATTGTCCAAAAAAGCTTTGGTAAAGTCTAATCTCCTGTTAATTTGACTTAAATCTGTAAGGGGTTGTGAAAGCCAGGCTTTAAGCTTCCTGCCTCCCATGGAAGTTTTAGTATAATCGATTATATCCAGCAAAGATGATTTTCTTTTATTGGGATTGTTAGATTCAAAAATTTCCAGGTTTTTTCTGGTTGGCCAATCCAGAAGCATCTTATCTTCAGGATGGTAATAATTAATCTTGAAGATATTTGTCAGAGAGCTTTTTTGATTATACTTTAAATAATCAAGAGCCCCTCCTGCTGCTGAAATGGCTGCTTTATATTCTGACAAGCCAATACTGTCTAAGGATTGAATATTTAGCTGCTGACTAATAAGCCTTGTGGCAAAGTCACTGCTATAAGAATAGTCTGAATGGGAGTTTATAAAAACCTCAGGGTATCTTTTCCTGATAATTTCTTTAAAATCCTCACCTTCTTTTTCCGGAAGAATTATTTCTGCCGGATTATATTTTGCTATTTCATCAAGAATTTTTTTGTCAGAAGAAATTTCTGTAGAGTAAAACTCTCCAGTGGATATATCAACAGCAGCCAAGCCCCAAAGGTCTTTTCTGCTCCTGTAAAGGGAAAGTAAAAAATTGTTTTTTCCCTCCTCAAGAAGCTTTCCTTCAATAAGACTGCCTGGTGTAATTATTCTCACGACTTCTCTTTTGACGATACCTTTGGCCTGGGCAGGGTCCTCTGTTTGTTCACAGATGGCAACCTTGTAGCCTTTTTCAATTAAGTTGGCAATATAGCTTTCAGCAGAATGATAGGGCACACCACACATGGGTATTTTATTACCAGCTCCGGCATCTCTTGCAGTTAAAACTATTTCCAGCTCCTTTGAAGCAAGAAGAGCATCATCGCCAAACATCTCATAAAAATCTCCCAGTCGATAAAATAAGATACACTCCTGGTGAGCATCTTTTATGGCCTTATATTGTCTTAACATGGGCGTATTAGAATACATAATTACCTCCAGATTGATAAAAAACCAGCTTAGCTGGTTTTTTGTGTCTTAATCAGATATATTTCCTTTTAATTGCTTACCAGCATTAATAATTTTCAAGTTAACAAACTGACCAATCAAATCCTGGCCTCCTTCAAAGACTACACTTCTAAAAGCAGAAGTCCTTCCTAAAAGCTTTCCCTCTTCTTTGTAGCTATCTTCAACCAAAGCTCTTTGAATGGTGTTTTCAAGTTTTTTATTATAATCTATTTCTTGTTGGGAAATCAGCTTATTTAAAGCATGAATTCTTGCTTTTTTTTCTTTTAAAGGCACTTGTTCCTTAAATTTACTTGCGGGTGTACCAAGACGAGGTGAATAGATAAAGGAATAGGCAGAAGCAAAGTTAACTTCTCTGACCAGGTCCATGGTATCCAGAAAATCTTTTTCACTTTCACCAGGAAAGCCAACAATCAGATCTGTAGTTATTGCTGCCTGGGGTCTGATTTCCCTTATTTTTTCAACCAAATCAAGATAATATTCCCTGCTATAGCCTCTGTTCATTCTTTTTAAAATATCAGAAGAGCCTGACTGAACTGGCAGGTGAAAATGGTCAGTAACCTTTGGTGATTGAGCAATAGCTTCAATTAACTGGTCAGAAAAATCTCTGGGATGGCTGGTCATATACCTGATCCATTCAAGGCCTTCTACTTGATTTAAATCTTTAATCAAGTGGGCAAAGTTATAATTTTTGTCAGTAAAATCCTTGCCATATGAATTAACATTCTGGCCCAAAAGCATTATTTCCTTAACGCCTTGGGAGGCCTTGTTTTTAACCTCATTAATAATGTCCAAAGGCAGACGGCTTCTTTCCCTGCCCCGAACAAAGGGTACTATGCAATAGGTGCAAAAATTATTGCATCCATAAACTATATTAATTAGTGACCTGAAAGGAAGGGCTTGCTTGTCTGGCAGGCCTTCATAAATATCGCCTTCCTCAGACCAGATACTGATTTGCTGTCCTTCTTTATTAAGGACCTTTTTAAGCATGGCACTTATTTCATGTAAGTTGTGAGTGCCAACTATGAGGTCAACATGGCTTAATCTGCTGGCAATCCTTTTAGCCTTTCCCTCTTCCTGGCTCAAACAACCTGAAACTGCAATTATTAAATCAGGGTTTTCTTCTTTGTTTTTTCTAAGCTTGCCCAGAAGACTCATAGCCTTATTCTCTGCTTTTTCTCTGATTGTACAGGTATTTAAAAAAATTAAATCAGCATCTTCCAGGCTCTCTGTATTCTCATAGCCCATGGCCTCAAGGGTCCCTGCTATATATTCACTGTCTCTTTCATTCATTTGACAGCCGAAAGTTATTATATGATATTTTGCCAAAACTACTCCTCCAGAATTTTTCTTTTTTAGATAAGAAGCTACTTATATTTTACAATAAATAAGCCGTATCTCCAAATAATGAAAATACGGCTTTTCGGAGGGGCTTTACTTTTTCCTGCTTAAAAAAGAGCTGGCAAAAGAATCAGCAACCTTACTAATCAAACCAATATATGAGGCTAGTTCTTCAACGTTTTTCTTAACTGCCCCCAAAGATTCATCAACATTATGTTTTACACTTTCAGCTGAACCTTTGATATTTTTTTCTACAGCTTCAAGGGTGCTGTCGGCCCTGTGAAAACCACCCTTGACCAGAGTAGTCATTCCATGTATGTCTTTAGTAATCAAATCAAGGTTATCTGCAATAGCTGAGACACTTTCAAGGCTTTCTTTAAGTGACTTTTCATTGTCTAAGGCAATTCTTTTGGATTCTTCCAAAAGTGCATTAACATTTTTTAAAGTCATAATCAGATAAACCAAAAGAGCAGCCAGCAAAGCAAAAATTATAATATAACCCAGATCGACCAAGGAAATAGTCATATTAACAACTCCAGTCTTTTATTATTTTTTTGCCTTTTTTATGGTTTCTTCGATATCTTCAGCTATGTCCTCAATTTCATCAAGAACTTCTTCACTTAAATCTTCATAGGCTTCTTGGGCGCCTTCTTTAAAATCTTCAATTTTACCTTTAAAATCTGCTGCAGCTGCCTCAGTTCTTTGTTTGATTTCTTCTGCTGTAAGTTTTGCAGATTCTTTTACTTCTCTGGCTGTTTCGCGGGCATATTCCATAGTTTCTTTACCTTTTTGAGCAATTTCTTCTCTCATTTCTGCACCAGGTTTTGGGGCAAATAAAAGACCTGCCAAAGCACCCACACCAAGACCAATTATAGCACCCCATGCAGCAGAAGCAGCCTGATCTCTTTGTGCTTTTGCCTCGTAATATTCTTCCATTTCTCTTCTTTTTCTCTCATTAATAAAAAACATAATAACTACCTCCTGAATTAATTTAGTGTATCTTCAATTCCCTTTACACTTTTCCATACCAGATACTTATCAATATCTGCCTGTATTTGTCTGAAAGTGTATGAAACAACAGCCAGGTCATCTATATAGCCCAGGCCTGGTATGAAATCCGGGACAATATCAAAGGGTGAAAGAAAATATAAAAGTGATGCTACTATCATAATGATTGAACCACCTGGAATATTTTTATATTTTCCTGTAACCCAATCCCTCATTAAATCAAAAAAAACAAGAAAATTAGCCCAAACTTCTTCTGCCGGACCATCTGTTACGCGATTAGCTTTTTCCATTGCATCATTAATTAGTTTGTGGGTTTGTTCAACATTGTTTATAATTTTCTCTGCTTTTTTTTCGAAAGTATCGCGATATTTTTCTTCATATTTTTTTTCAATCTTCATTTCATACCTCCTTTCAAAATTTTACCCCATTTTATTTTGTTATAATCAATCTTTCAATTTATCTTACATTTATTTTACAAATACTTCAAATGTCCGTGCTCATTAAAGGTTGTCAGGATTAATTCGTCATTTAATTCTTCTAAAATAGTTATCCCTGTATTATGTGAAATAAATTTCCAAAGTTCATCAAGTCTGATTTTTAGAATATAACAAACTAAAACGCTGATGAGTCCGCCATGGGTTACTATAAGAACATTCTTACCCCTGTTGACATCAAATATTTCGTGCAAGACCTTTACCGCCCTCTCTTGCAGGTCTCTAAAATTTTCGCCATTGGGAGGTCTCATATCTGCTGGTTTATCCAGCCATTTCTGACTAAGGTCAGGATAGGTTTTTACGATTTCCTCAAAGGTATAACCTTCCCAGTCACCAAAATTAATTTCTTTCAGGCAATCCCTGAAGTGCAGCTTATAATTAAAACTTTCATTAATTATCTCAGCCGTTTGAATGGTTCTTTTTAAGGGGCTGACATAAATTGTATCTATTTTTTCTACAGAAAGTCTCTTAGCCAATTTCTGGGCCTCGTCAATACCCTGCTGATTAAGGCCAATATCAGAAAAACCCTGGTATTTTTTTTCTTCATTCCAATAAGTATAACCATGTCTAACAAATATTAGTCTTGTCATTTTAACTCCTTTCAGCAAAAAAATCTTTTATATTTTTTAGAAGAAGATTATTCTCTTCCTTACTTTTTATGGCTGTTCTAAAGTGCTTGTCAGAGAGACCCGGATAATTGGAGCAATCTCTGATCATAATTTTTTCTTTGATTAAAAATTCCTGCAAATCTTCAACTTTTTTATCATTAAGTATTTCAAAGAAAATAAAATTAGCTCTAGGTTCAAAGGTTTTCAGTGAAGATATTTTTTTAAATTCTTCAAAAACTCTTTTTCTTTCCTGGTAAAAATATCTGCTTGTTTCTTCAATAAAAGACTCATTTTTTAAAAGATATTCTCCCGCTTTTTGAGCAAAAATATTTAAATTCCATGGGTCCTTTGCTTCATAAAGTTTTGCAATTATTTCTTCTGGGCCAAACATAAGACCCAGTCTCAGGCCTGGGATAGAGTAAATTTTAGTTAAGGAATAAAGAATAAAGAGATTTTCATATTTAGCCAGTTCTCCTCTTAGGGAAGCATCTTTACCTGAATCAAGAAAATCAACAAATGATTCATCAAGAAAAAGATAGGCCTTCTTTTTACGTAAATCATTTAAAATATCTAAAATGTCTTCCCTGGTGAAAGATGAAGCTGTAGGATTATTGGGATTGCAGATAAAAACCACATCGCCACTGGCAAGATTCTTTATAAAGGACTTATCAATTTTTTGAAAGTCTTCTTTTAAATCTATCCAATTTATACTTGCCTCCACTGCCCTTGCTGCTCTTTCATATTCAGAAAAAGTTGGGCGTGGAATAAAAACTTTTTTTGGTCTTAGATGGTTCATAAGCAAAAATAAAAGCTCACTGGCCCCATTGCCAAAAATTATCTTCTTACTGTCAATTCCAAATTTTTCCTGGGCAAGTTCCAGAAGTCTTTTAGAATTTGGCTGGGGATAATCTTTAATTAGATCAAAGCTCTCTTTAATTATATCAAATATTTCAGCTGGAGGTCCCAGAGGATTGATGTTAGCACTAAAGTCTACAAGCTCTTCTCTGGCTATCTGATACTTTTCTGCATAGTAGGCTAAATCCCCGCCGTGACCGCTTTTAATCAATTTGGTATCCTCCATCAACAAGTTTGTAGTTCCCTAAAAGGTCAAGAAAAGGGAACTTCTCTTTTATTGCATCCTGCAAAGACTCAAGCTGACTTTCCTTATTATTAACAATGCCTATTAAGGTTCCACTGTGGGCAATATTAACCCCGTATGCACCATAAAAAAGGCTTTCTTCAATTATTTCTTCTAAATTTTTCTTATGTAAAATACTTTGATTAGCCAGGGCACTCATACTCGCAGCCTGCCCCAGCTTTTTTATATCTTGGCTGGCAAAGGCATCCTTTAAAAGAAAATATGCCTTTTCAATTGTTTCTTTTTTTGCCAAATTTTTTTCCCTCAATTTAGGATCACTGTTAAAGGAAATAGTGTCTACCTGGCCGCCGTAATCATAGATTAAGAAGTTCACATCAAAAGCTTGACCCGTTTTTTCATAAAAGGAACCATGAATATGGTCAAAGGCAACTATTCCAGGATAAAAAATACCATCTGAAGGCTCAATTTTAAGAAGAATACGGCTGATCATTTCATGGCTTATATTTTTATTGTTTAAAGAAGCAATGGCGATAATAGCTGCAGTCATATCAGCTGTAGAACTGGCCATACCCTTTCCTATCAAAAGGCCTGATTCCAGATTGATGTCGTAACCCTCAGTCAGATCAAGCTCCAGGCACTTAAGAGTTTCATCCAGGGCTCTAAGGAGTTTATTCTTCCCAGGAAGGTTAATCCTGTGTTCTTTGATTGTGTTTTTTTTAGCTTTAAGAATTGAATAGGAATTAACAGGACAGGTAACAAGAAAGTTAGCCTCACCCATCATCCCCTGGATTAATTCACCACAGCTTCCAGGAACTTTAACAGTAACCTGCAAAAAGATCACCCCTAAAAAAGTAAAAATGTCATTATTAACATAAAGATAGCCTGAGAAGTCTGGGCCATGGCGCCATAGGTATCGCCCGTTTGCCCTTCCAAAAAGCTATTAATTTTTGCTGCTATAAGAAATGAGATAAAAAAAGTGCCTAAAAGGGCCATTATAAGGTACTGCAGGCCGGAAGAAAGTGCAAAAAGAGCCACAATTAAAAGAGTATTTATAAAAAATACTTTAAAACTGGCCTGATCTTTAAAGTATTTACCCACCCCGGATTGTCTGGCATAAGGGAAATAATTAATAATAAATAGTAAAAACCACATGCCTGCTGCGGGAGCAAAAAAAGTGATTAAATATGGTGTCTTTAGAAAAGTGAGGGAAGAATATACGGCAAACTTACTTAAAAAAAGCAGGATAACAAAGGTTACGCTATAGGCACCTACCCTGCTGTCTCTCATAATCTCCATAGCTTCTTCTCTTGGTCTGGAAGAAAAAATACCATCACAAGTATCCATAAAACCATCAAGTAAAAGCCCTCCACTAATAATAATTTCAAAAGCCAGCAAAATAAAGCCTAAAACTAAATCTGGAAGTCTGTTTGTCAGGAGAAGATAAAGACCTGTTGAAAAGCTTCCCATGATAAGAGCCACTATAATAAAAGCCCTTTGGGACAAACCAAAATCCTGGTCATTTACCTCCATTTTTTCAAGCTTTATTGGTATTCTGGTAAGAAATTGAAGAGCTAAGATTAGGCTTTTCATAGGCTTTCTCTCCCTCTTTTTTTATAAAAAAGGCAGTTCTGTAAGAAATTTTCTGCTATTTGTGGGTTAGCTGCAAGATGAAAATGTAAATATGAAGCCACTATATTAGCCTTACTGTAACCATCATCCTTGCTGTTTTCTTCAAAAGTAAAAGCTGGGGCCAAATCTTCTGAATCTGGCTCATATAAACTGTAGTGGAATTCGTGGCCGATAATTATCTGATCTTTTTTACCCAAAACAGAGTCTTCTTTTATAAGAGCCCTTCTATAGCCCATGGCTGCCAGACGGTCAGTTAATTCAACCTTGCCCGGAACCAGAGAAGCGATATTAGCAAGATAAAGAAGGCCCCCCGATTCAGCCATAAGAGCCAGTTCTTTATTTATAACTTTTTCTCTAAGATCTTTGATAAAACTTTTATTCCCTTTCAGGGCTTCTAAATGAAGTTCCGGAAAGCCTCCCCCTAAAATAAGCCCGGAAAGGCCTTCAGGCAGTTTTTTGTCTTTTAAAGGACTAAAGGGAATGATTTCTGCCCCTAAATGCTTTAAATAATCAATTCCATCATGATAGTAAAAGGAAAAAGCTGCATCGAGAGCGAGGCCAATTTTAAGCCCCTGATCCTTAAAAGAGTCTTTTGTATCTTGAGAAAAAACTCTTTTTTCAGGCAGGGAAAATTCTTCTGCCTGGTCTGCTATTTCTAAAATCTTTTTATAATCAATAGTTTTTTCCATCTCGGAAGCTATATAGTCCAGTTGCTGGTCTAAAAGAGCCATTTCGGAAGCTGGTATGAGACCCAATTTTCTTTCTGGCATCTTCATCTGATCATTTCTCATTAGGTAACCTACAACTTGGATGCCTAAAGGTTCAATTGCATCTTTTAAAATCTGCAAATGTCTCTGACTGGCTACCTTATTAAGAATTACTCCTTTTACCATTAAATCTGGGTCATAATGCATAAAACCATAAACAATGGCTGCTGCTGACCTTGCAATCGACCTGCTGTCAAGAACCAGGATGACCGGGCTTTTAGTGATTTTTGCCAGATGTGAGCTGCTGCCTCTTTCATCAGTCCCGCTTTTTCCATCAAAAAGACCCATTACTCCTTCAATTATGGAAATATCGGCATCTTTGGAGTTTTTATCTAAAAGTTCTTTAAGTAAATCTTCACCAAACATCCAGGAGTCTAAGTTTCTGGAAAAATTACCAGTAGCCTTTGTATGGTAGGTTGGGTCAATAAAATCTGGACCGGACTTAAAGGGTTGAACCTTAATTCCCTTCTGAGTTAAAAGTCTCATAAGGCCACTGGTGATGGTGGTTTTACCCGATCCACTGTTAACGCCGGCAATTACTATTCTTTTTCCCAAAATTACCACCTCCCAAAAATAAAGGCCAAGGCTACCCAGGCCGAGCTTGCAAGATAAAGTATTGTTACTGACCCGGGAATTTTATCCCTGGTCAATTCTTTTAAAGGAAGACCCATATATTCTCTAAATTCTTTTTTGCCCTCATAGTAGTTATAGCCGCCCAGACGGATTTCTAAGGCACCAGCTGCGGCCCCTTCTGTGTATCCACCATTAGGACTTGGATGTTTTCTTGCGTCTTTTAGGACTGTCTTAAGGGCATTTTTTCCATTTAGACCAGGATGAAGGTAGGCAATTATAACTATTAAAAGAGAAGTCAGCCTGGCTGGTATAAAATTAAAGACATCATCTAAGAGGGCTGAAAATTTACCAAAATAAAGGTATTTTTCATTCTTGTAGCCCAGCATAGAGTCCATGGTATTTACAGCCCTGTAAAGAAAGGCCAGTGGTGCTCCGCCCAAAAGGCCATAAAATAAAGGGCTGGTAACGCCATCTACAATGTTTTCTGAAACTGTTTCAATTACGGCCCTGCTAATCTCAGACTCAGTCAATTTATCTGTATCCCTGCCTACAATCATGGAAGTTTTTAGTCTTGCTTCCTGGAGATTTCCCTCTTCCAGCTCTTTATAGATGGCCATAGCAGCGTCCTTAAGAGCTTCTGTAGATATGGTAAAGGAAACTAAGATCCCGGAAAGAAAGAGATATAAATAAAGGTGGGCTTTAAGGGCAAATCTTACAAGAAAAAGAAGCAGAAAAAAGACCAGGGATAAAACCATAAGATTTAAAAGTAATCCTTTTAAAAACTTAAGTTTATCTGAGTCTTCTTTTCTGTAGAGAAGTCCTTCTAAAAATTTAATTAGTTTTCCAATCATAACCACAGGATGCATTATTATTTTGGGTTCTGAGAAAATAAGATCCCAGATATAACCTATGGTAATTATAATTGAGTTCATTTAAGCCCCATGATCTTATAAATTTTTTCCATGTCAAAAGATTTCCTTACATGGTCTGCAAGTTCATTAAATATTTTCTCAGATTCTTCTGTGTGATACTCATATGATTTATTACTCTTATCTGTAACCAGGGAATCCTCTTCCGGAAGTCCTATGGCCTCAAAATATGGGACAACTCCAAGGACTGGCTTGCCTGTTTTTTCTTCTATAAAGTCTAAGGCTGGTTTAAGAAGGTCAATGTCGCCACGGAATTTGTTGATAACTATTCCTTTTACCAGTTCTCTTTCTTTTTCATCCAAAAGTTCCAGAGTTCCAACAACCGAAGCAATTGCCCCGCCTCTGTCTATATCTGCAATCAAAAGAACAGGAGAGTTTAATTCCCTGGCCACCCTCATATTAACAACATCATTTTCTTTTAGGTTTATTTCAGCCGGACTGCCCGCCCCTTCGATTATCATAACTTCATATTCAGCTGAAAGACTATCCATGGCTTCTTTAATAACTTCCCAGGCCCTGGTCTTATATTCCCTGTGATATTCTTTGGCAGACATATCGCTTTTAACTTTTCCCATAACAACAACTGTGCTTTTAGCCTCTTGAATAGGCTTTAGGAGGATGGGGTTCATTCTGGCATCTGCCTCAAGACCTGCTGCCTCAGCCTGTAAGGCCTGGGCATGACCAATCTCCAGATCATCAGAAATCCTGTAAGAATTAGAAGCCATGTTTTGTGCTTTAAAAGGAACAACCTTGTAGCCATCCTGGAGAAGGATCCGGCAAAAGGCTGTTGCCAGGGCACTTTTACCTACGTTAGAGCTTGTTCCCTGAAACATTAAAAATTTAGCCATGAGCTTAATCCCTTTCCACTAAGGAATAAAGAAGGGCATTTATTACAGAAGCTGCCACCGGACTGCCGCCCTTGTTACCAGTTACAGTAATATAAGGAACCGGAGCTTCTTCAATAAGTAAATCCTTGCTTTCAGCTGCTCCAACAAAACCAACAGGAGTACCAATAATCAAGGCTGGTTTAATACCCTCTTCTTTAATAAGTTCAAGTACTGTAAAGAGGGCTGTTGGGGCATTACCGATAGCTATAATAGAACCATCCATTCTGTCCTTAAGCATCTTCATTGCTGTCATGGAACGGGTCTCGCCTGTACTCTTTGCTTCCTTAGCCACCTCTTCATCAGAAACGTTACAAATAACTTCTGAGCCTGTTTTATTTAAGGCCGCTTTATTGATGCCAGTTTTTAACATATTAACATCTGTAATAATCAGAGCACCTTTTTTTAGGGCTTCTCTGCCGCTTTCAATAGCTTCAGGATGAATTTTATATATATTGGCATAATCAGGGTCTCCTGAAGTATGCACCATTCTGTGAACGATAGCCTTTACCAGGGGATCCCATGAGTGTGAGCCAATTAAGTCTTCAATAATATCCATACTTTTATTTTCTATACCCATTGGATTAATTTCATAATTATGTTCTTTCATTTAACTTCCTCCTTAATAAAATTATTTATTTCATTTATATCATCAAAAACAAGTGGGTAATCGATAGATGGTCTTTCTATAATAATAAGCTTACAGCCGCTTTCTTCAGCTGCAGCTATCTTTTCATTCAGGCCGCCTTCTTTACCACTACTTTTGCTGACTAGCAAATCAATGTTTTTTTCCTTAATAATTAGTTTGTTAAAATCATCAGAAAAGGGACCCTGCATAGCAATTATATTACCCGGGCCTATCCCTGCTTCTTTACAAGCTCTTATAGATTCCAATTCTGGCAAAACTCTGGCAAAAAGATTTTTCTTTTCTGCCACTTCCTTAAAGGCCATTAAGCCCCTGGAACCAATTGTTAAAAGGATATTTTGGCCATTTTCAAGAGCCTTTTGGGCTGCTTCCTCCAGGTTTTTAACATAAATAAGAGTGTCTGAATTAATTTTTTCTTCAGGTCTTTCAAATCTTACATATTTTATTCCTTGAGACTGGGCAGCTCCTATTGCATTAATGGAAACATTTTGTGCAAAAGGATGGCTGGCATCTAAAATAATCTTAATATCTTCTTCTTTGATAAATTCTATTAAAGCCTCTTTATCCATAGCCTGACTAATCACTTGACTGGCATTTTGACTGGCAAGCTCTTTACCATAAAGACTGACCGTTGAAGCTATAAAATCTATTTTTTCCTGACTTAAAAGAGCAGCTATTTTTCTAGAATCAATGGTTCCGCCTAAGAGGAGAATCATTTCTTTTGCCTCCTTGCCAGGGAATTTTTCCTGCAGCCAAAGTCATGCCCTGCATTTCTCTTCTGGGGCTTAAATTTTTAAAATCATCATTTTGATCAATTAAAATAACTGCTTCTGCCACCCCATAAGCACCAACATTTTTATAAACAAAATCTGATTTTTTTAAAGTTGGGTTATCCTCATAAACCTGGTTAATTTGATCTGCTGAAAAGATCTTTAAAGGTATCTTGTATTTTTTTGAAAAATCAAGAAGACAGGCCTCATCCTTTTTTAAAGTAATTGTCCTGATTTCCTTAATGGCATCCAAAGATATATTCTCTTCCTTTAAAAATATAAGGAAGTTTTTTTCATAAGTCTGGCTGGAATAATCTTTACGGCAACCTGTGCCTATAATTATATTTTTAGGCCGCAGGCAAAGGCTGGCCTTTATTTCAGGTTCTTCCTGATGACTGATAAAGACAAAATCATCCAGGCTGTCACCAGCATCCAACCGCTCTTTTGGGGATTTTTCTTTAAAATCAGATAAATCTATAAATTTAAAGTTTTCCCAGGAAGGATCTTTATCGAATTTAATAGCCTCATCCAAAACAATTAGAATCTCTTCTTTATCTAATAATTTTTTATTAAATAGTTTGATTTTTTCAAGAGGCCGGGGAAGCAAACCAAAATCTTTGGCAAAGGAATCAATGGCGTATAGGTCATTGACATCTGTGGCTGTAGTTATTACTGGGTTGGCTTCTAAGAATTCAGCTAGTTCCAGGGTCAGTTTGTTGGCACCACCTAAATGGCCAGAGAGAAGGCTAATTACATTTTTTCCCTTTTCATCCATAACAAGTATGGCCGGGTCGCTTCCCTTACTTTCTAGAAGAGGAGCTATTTTCCTCACAACTATACCAGTGGCCATAATAAAAATTAGGGCTTGATAAGTCGTAAAAAGATGCTTTACCAGGCTGGTAAAATCAGAATAAGACCCATCCCAGCCTTTGCGTTCCTTAGTAGAATAGAGGCTAATATTTTTGTATTCAGCTGCGATTTTCTCTCCCAAAAGGAAGCCCTTTTCAGTAAGGGCTGTAAGGGCAATCTTTTCCATTTATTCTTTTGCTTCTCTAAATTCAGTAGTAAAACTTGGATCGTACAGTTTTGACAGGGAATATTCTTTTTTCAAAACATCGCCAACAAGTATAAGTGCTGTTTTGTTAATATCTGCTTCTTTAACCTTTTGGGCAATATCAGCCATTGTTCCAAGCACTTCTTTTTGATCTGGCCAGGATGCTTTTTGAACCACTGCAATTGGTGTATCAGGCTTATAGCCTCCCTTTAAAAGCTCGGAAACTACATCTTCAATCATGCCAACAGAAAGAAAGATTGCCATGGTTGTCTGATGCTGGGCCAGGGAATGAAGTTTTTCTCTTTCTGGAACAGGAGTACGGCCTTCCATTCTTGTAAGAATTAAGGTTTGTGATACATCAGGAAGAGTATATTCAAGATTTAAAGCTGCTGCTGCTGCAAAAACTGAAGATACGCCTGGGATAATCTCAACATCAATACCTTTTTCATTAAGTGGTTTAATTTGTTCCTGAATGGCCCCATACATACTGGGGTCGCCTGTATGTAATCTGACAACTTTTTTCTTTTCTTCAACTCCCTTTAGGATGACCTCCAAAACTTCATCTAAAGTCATATGGGCACTGTTATGTATTTCTGTATCTTCCTTGCAGTATTTTAGAAGCTCTGGGTTAACCAGAGATCCAGCGTAAATAATAATATCGGCTTCTTGAAGTTTCTCTAAGCCCTTTAAAGTTATAAGTTTAGGATCGCCAGGTCCGGCGCCCACTATGGTTATTTTTTTCATTTCACTACCTCCATTTTATTTGCTGTAATTATAAAGATTGGATTTTCTGCTTTTAGCATCTGATGTTCTTTAATCATTTCAATATTGGTAATTCCTGCCTGAATACTTTCAAAATCAGCCATTTGCCTGTAAAAAAAAGAAATGGCCTTATAGGCTGTATTAAGTGTTACTGCATTGACCACAATGGTTTTAAGGGAATCTTGACTCCAAAGCCAAATTAGAATTTCTTCCAGATTCCCGCCACTTCCTCCAATGATTACCTTATTAGGCAGGGGCAAATCCTTAAAGACATCTGGAGCAAGGCCAGAAATAGGCCAAATATTTTCTAAAGAAAACTTTTCTGAATTTTTTTTAATTAATTCTATCCCTTCTGAATTTCTTTCTATGGCATAAAATTGTGCCTGTGGATAGTTAAGGGCAGCTTCAATAGAAATGCTGCCTGTGCCGGCACCTATATCCCAGACAAGGTCATGATCTTCAATTTTAAGTTTTATTACTGACAGGGTCCTGACCTCAGATTTGGTCATAGGCACCTTGCCTCTGATAAATTCAATATCTTTTATTTGTAAATAACCCATTCTATTCCTCATCAATCAAAATCATTACTGCTGGTAAATTCTTATCCAGGCTGATTTTTTGATAGTCTTCTATCTTAAATTCCATAATGCTTTCATTATTATAACCTAAATTACTGCATATAAATACGGTGAAATTCTTTTGGCTTTTTGCCCTTACAAAGTTAATTATCTCCAGAGGATTATTTAAGGGATCAGTTAGCATACCAATCTTTTTTTCATTTAAATGATCTGCGATTATTTCTATTTTACGGCCATGTAAATTCAAAAGAAGGGCATCGTGCCAGGTCAAAGAAGCCTTGGCAAAGGCCATTTGCATTGAGCTAAGGGCAGGTATTACTTTTATTTCCTTGCGGGAAAAGTGCTTAGATAAATATGTCAAAAGACTATAAAATCCAGGGTCACCCGATAGCAAAAGAACAATTTTCTTTTCTTCAAAATTATTTCTTATTATGTCAGGTATTTCTTTAAGGTTGTTCTTTATAATTATGTTTTCTTTGCCCAGGTCCAGCCAGTCTTGTAAATTTCTTTCTCCAGCCATAAGAATATCTGCATCATAAATAGCTTCTAAACCCTGGGGGAAAATATATTCTTTACTGCCCATACCTGTTCCTACTATAGTGAAAGTTCCCATCCAGCTTTTTCTCCTATTTCTATACTTCTTTTATTTGCAAATAAAAAGTCATCCCTGTTTTTTAAAAGAACTGTCCCAACCCTGGCTTGGGAAAACAAATATTTTTCACTTCTGTCTGAGGCCTTTTCCGCTATTCCAGGGGCAATATGACCGTAATTATTTTTTTCAATCAAATCCCAGGCAGCTTCAGTTGTTATTTGCTGGGATACTTCCTCTATAAGCTCTCTTGGGGCCCCATTTAAGGCCAAATGAGCCATTAAAATTTCCATCCGGGAATCTGAAATCCTGTTGTGGGTATAAAAGTTTCCACCGGCAATTTTGACAAGTTTTCCAATATGACCCCAGAGGATAATCTCCTCAAAACCGACATCCAGGGCATTTTCTAGCATATAGCCAATAAAATTACTGGTAATAACCATGGCATCCCTGGGGACTCCTGCTCTCATAGCAGACTCCATGCCAATATTGCCAGGAGTCAAAACGATGGCCTTATAACCCAAGGCCTTGGCAGTTTTTAATTGTGGAACCAAAGAAACCTTAAAAGCTTCTTCAGACATTGGCTTAACAATGCCGGTAGTCCCAAGAATAGAAATCCCACCTATGATTCCCAGGTGAGGGTTGAGAGTTTTTTTAGCCAGCTCTTCACCATCTGGAACTGATATTTCCAAGTCTATTGTTTTATCTAGACTGAAAAATTCCTCCAAATTCTTTTTAAGCATAATCTGAGGTCCAGGATTAATAGCAGGATTTCCGGGAGCAACTGGAAGACCAGGTTTGGTTACGATGCCGATACCCTTGCCTGCCCTAAATATAAAATCTTCATACTGACCTTGTCTCTCAATAAATCTTGTAATTACTTCAATAATATGGCCATGGGTGATATCCGGGTCATCTCCCCCATCCTTGATAACCCTTACCTTAACCCCATCAGGCAGAAATTCAATTGAATCAAGGGGAATTTCTAGAGTACCCTCTTTTACCAGCTGAATTTTTACCTTATCGATTTTTTCCTGTCCACTTAAAAGGAGGGCACCTGCTCTGGCAGCTGCAGAAACACAGGAACCGGTTGTATATCCTTCTCTCATTTTTTTCATAGACCTAAATCCTTTCCAAAGAAGGTTTTAGTTTTATTGGCAGCCCTGCGCAAACCATAATTACCTGGTCAGCTTCCTGGGCAATTAGCTGGTTCATTCTGCCACTTATATCTCTAAAGGCCCTGGAGAGAAAATTATCAGGAACAATACCAAAGCCTACTTCGTTAGATACTATTACCAATTCCTTGTCTTGGGGCAGATTTTTTAAAATCTTCTCAATTTCTTTAGAGATTTCTTTTTCTTTAGCTTCCATAAAGGCTTCCTGATCTGAAATAAGATCTTCATCGTAATCCTTTAGCATTAAATTAGTTATATATACAGTGAGGCAGTCCATTAAAATAAGAGAATGTTCCTTATAAAGGTCTTCTAAAAGATTAGAAACCTGATAGGGCTCTTCGTAATCTTGCCAGCTGTTTTTTCTGCGTTCCTTGTGTTTTCTGACTCTTTCTTCCATTTCTGAATCATACACCTGGGCTGTAGCAACATAGGCCGGTTTCGAAGATTTTCCAAGACAATATTTTTCTGCAAAGGAGCTTTTGCCACTTCTTGCTCCGCCGATAATTAATGTAATCATATTTTCTCCTCTTTAAATAGAAAAAATTCTTTAGCAGGACTAAAGAATTTAGAAGTTTGCCATATTCAATTTTAACAATTTAAAGTAAGGTGGTCAAGAATTGACCCCCTTGCCTTTAATAAGGGAGATATCTTCATAGGACATCTGAATTGAATTATAAAAGGAATAATCCTTATCTCCGTGCCAGTCACTGCCACCAGTTTTTATCAGGCCTTTATTTTCAGCAAACCTGAAGTAGTAGTCGGTTAGGATGGCATTATGGTCAGGATGCCATACTTCTATTCCTTCAAGACCCAAAGGAAGAAGTTGATTAAGATCAAAACCAATACAAGATGTTCCAGGGTGGGCAATAACTGGAATGCCCCCTGCCTTCTTAACTAAATTTATTCCTTCTTCTAAAGAAGGCTTTAACCTGGGCACCCAGGCTGGCTGGCCTTCATTTAAGTATTTTAAGAAGGCTTCTTTCCTGTTTTTAACTATTCCTTTTTCTATTAATAAGTCGGCTATAAAAGGACGCCCAAGAACGCCCTCATCTTTTTTTAAAAAATCCTGGTCAAGATGGCCAAGAAGATTTTGGTTTTGCAATTTGCCTAAAATCTTTTCCGCCCTTAAAGACCTCTCTTTTTTCATATCATGCAGAAGTTTTATGAGGTCAGAATTTTCCTTGTCAAAATTATAGGCTAGTAAATGAATTTCTTTTCCTTGAAAATCACAAGAAAGTTCAAGACCAGGAATAAAATCCAGGGCTTCTTTAGCAGATTCATGGCTGGCTTCCATAAGACCATCAAGGCTGTCATGGTCAGTAAGGGAAAATAGTCTTACCTTGTTTTTTTTAAGAATATTAGCAATTTCTTTAATCGAAAGAAGTCCATCAGAATATTTTGAATGAATATGCAAGTCTACTCTCATCTGGCTTCTACAATAAGTTTTATGGCTGTTCTTTCTTCTCCATCAATAACAATATCTGTAAAAGCTGGTATGCAAATTAAGTCGATACCACCAGGCGCCAGAAATCCTCTGGCAATGGCTACTGCTTTAATAGACTGATTTAAGGCTCCGGCACCAATTGCCTGAATTTCTGCAGAACCTTTTTCTCTGACTGTACCAGCCAAAGCACCTGCGACAGAATTTGGATTAGATTTTGCAGAAACTTTTAGAATATCCATTGAACAAAACCTCCTTTTAAATAATTAAAGAATTATATCTTCGTTTATTCTGGTAATTTTGCTGGCTTTTCCATCTGGAGCAATTTCAATCTCTACACCATTTACCATTGGAGTCCTGTCTGATAATTCAAACCTGACCGGCATCTTTGTTATAAATCTATTTATGGCAATTTCTTTTTTTACACCTAAGACCGAGTCTCTTGGTCCACACATACCTGTATCAGTAATATATGCAGTCCCGCCAGGTAAAATTTCTTCATCTGCAGTTTGCACATGTGTATGTGTGCCAAGAAGGGCCGTAACCTTGCCAGCTAAAAAATGACCCAGGGCCTTTTTTTCAGAAGTAGCCTCAGCATGAAAATCTACAATAATTATTGTATCCTTATCTCGTTCAGCTATGGCTTTTTCGATAGTTTGAAAGGGTGGAAAAAGATTTTCCATAAAGACTGTACCTAAAAGGTTAATTACCCAAATTTTTTGCTTATTAACACTAAATTGACGAATTCCTTTTCCTGGAGTACCTGGGGGATAGTTTATGGGTCTGATGAAAGGACTTTCCTGGGCCATAAGTTCAAAATCTTTTTTATCCCAGGTATGATTTCCCATGGTCAAAGCATTTATAGGCAGGTTTTGGACTATCTCAGCATCAGTTCTTGACAGGCCCTTGCCTCCTGAAATGTTCTCACCATTGGCAACTACAAAATCATATCTGCCTTTATTAATTTCCAGATATTTTTCAACAGCCTCTAGGCCAAGCTTGCCAACTATATCTCCCAAAAACAATAAATTCATTATAATAATCTCCCTGTAAAAAAAGCTGTCACAAGTATTTGTGACAGCTTGAATGTTGTTTTATTTAGCGTATTCAACTGCTCTTGTTTCTCTTATTACAACTACTTTAATTTGACCAGGATATTCCAGATTCTTTTCTACTTCTTTAACAATATTTCTGGAAAGTAGTACCGATTCCTCATCGCTGATCCTTTCTGGTTTAACGATAATTCTTACTTCCCTGCCAGCTTGAATAGCAAAGGACTTTTCAACACCATCAAAGGAGTTAGAAATTTGTTCCAGTTTCTCTAAGCGTTTTAAATAAGTTTCAAGAGTTTCTCTTCTTGCACCTGGTCTTGCAGCTGAGATTGCGTCAGCTGAGGCAACAAGCACAGCCTCTACACTCATGTAATCCACATCACCATGATGGGCTTCAATTGAGTTAACAACCAGTGGATTTTCACCATATTTTCTGGCAATATCTGCACCAATTGTAGCGTGTGAACCTTCTACCTCATGGTCAACAGCTTTGCCCAGGTCATGAAGTAGACCTGCCCTCTTGGCCAGAGAGACATCAAGGCCCATTTGGCCAGCCATTATGCCAGCAAGATGGGATACTTCTATAGTGTGCTTGAGAACGTTTTGACCATAGGAAGTACGATATTTTAAGCGGCCAATCAATTTAATAATTTCAGGGTGGAGACCATGAACTCCTGTTTCAAAAGTTGCCTGCTCTCCAGCTTCTCTTATTATTTGATGGACTTCCTTAGTTGCTTTCTCTACCATTTCTTCAATACGGGCCGGGTGGATCCTGCCATCCTGAATAAGTCTTTCAAGGGCAATTCTGGCAATTTCCCTTCTTATAGGATCAAAGCCTGAAAGAATTACTGCTTCAGGTGTATCGTCTATAATTAGTTCAATACCAGTAAGGGTTTCAAGGGTTCTGATGTTACGCCCCTCACGGCCTATAATTCTTCCCTTCATTTCATCACTGGGAAGGTCTACTACTGAAACTGTGCTTTCAGCAACGTGGTCCGCTGCACATCTTTGAATAGCCATACCAATAATTTCTCTGGCTTTCTTGTCTGCTGTTTCCTTAGCTTGAGCTTCAGTTTCTTTTATTAACATTGCTGTTTCATGCTTGATTTCATCTTCAATTTTAGAAAGAAGCAAATTTCTTGCTTCATCAAAAGTAAGGTTAGCAACTTTCTCTAACTCTATCAATTGATCTTCTTTTATTTTTTCAGATTCTTCTTTTATAATTTGAATAGCTTTTTCTTCTTTTTGGATATCTTCTTCTTTTTTCTCAATAGACTCAATTTTTCTTTCTAAGCTTTCTTCTTTTTGAATCAATCGTCTTTCATTCTTTTGCAGTTCGTTTCTTCTTTCCTTAACTTCTCTTTCGATATCATTTCTCATACGAAAAACTTCATCTTTTGCTTCAAGGATTATTTCTTTTTTCTTTGATTCTGCATCTTTTTCAGCTGCTGATACAATTCTTTCTGCTTCTGTTTCTGCTGATTTAATTTTCGATTCTGCTATTGTTTTTCTTGCAAAAAAACCAACTCCAAGAGCTACAATAAAAACTAATAGGTTAATTACTATTGCTGTTAATAAATCTATTTTTCTCACCTCTTTCTTATGAATTTTTCCAAGTATTTATTTTTAAAAATAAAAATGGCCGAGTATACTCGACCATAGAAATTACAAATACAAGCTAGTTGCTTCAATAAATTTTTCCCATAATATTAAAATTGGCTTAATAATAAGTTTATAATCAAAATTTATATAAAAAACTAGTCAAAGTTTGTAATCTCTAAAAAAATATACCACTATAATTTTAGTGCTTATATGACCTGATGTCAAGATTACAAAAGACTAATCCTTACAAGTTACCCTGATTATTTTCCCTTAATACCTTGCCAACCAAACTTGCTGTAAAACCTCTTCTTATTAAAAAATTATAAATTGAAGCATACTCTTTTTGGCTTAATTTCCCCTGGGTTTTTCTTTTTTTTAGATAGAGTTCCCTGACCTTTTTATACTCTAATTCCTCTGTAAAAAAATTATCAATTTTGCTGTCAATTAAATCCTTGTCTATCCCTTTTCTTAAAAGATCCTGTCTGATTCTATACTTGCCTTGGTTGAAAAAATTAAATCTGTCTTTAATCCAAAAATTTGCATACTCATTATCATCCAAATATTTTAATTCTTCCAGTCTTCTGACAGCATAAAGAATATCTTCTTCAGAAAAATTTTTCCGAAGAAGATATTCATAAATTTCCTTTTTTGTTCTCATTTTATAGCCAAGGTATTTTAAGGCCTTGTTTAAAGCTTTATCTTTTGAATTATCCATCTTTTTATTCTTCTTCCGGAATTTCCTCTGCTTTGTCAACCAGAACCGGCCCTTTTATTTCTTCCATAATCAATCTTTCTATTTCATCCATCAAATCGGGGTTGTCTGTAAGATAATTTTTTGCATTTTCCCTGCCCTGGCCGATTCTTTCTTCATTATAGGAGTACCAGGCGCCGCTCTTCTTAACAATTCCCATGGAAGAGCCCATATCTAAAACGGAGCCTTCACGTGAAATTCCTTTTCCATACATGATATCAAATTCAGCTGTTTTAAAGGGAGGAGCAACCTTGTTTTTAACCACCCTCACCCTGGTTTTATTACCTATCATTTCATCGCCTTGTTTTAAGGTTTCTATTTTTCTGACATCAAGGCGAACGGAAGAGTAAAATTTAAGGGCACGGCCACCAGGCGTGGTTTCCGGACTGCCAAACATAACGCCGACCTTTTCCCTTAGCTGGTTAATAAAAATTGCTGTGGTTTTAGACTTACTGATGGCTGCTGTCAGCTTTCTAAGTGCCTGGCTCATTAGTCTGGCCTGAAGACCTACGTGGGTATCGCCCATTTCGCCTTCTATTTCTGCTCTTGGAACCAGGGCTGCAACAGAGTCTACAACAACGATGTCGACAGCGCCACTTCTTACTAAAGCTTCTGTTATTTCCAGAGCCTGCTCACCAGTATCTGGTTGAGATACAAGTAAATTATCAATATCTAAACCTAAATTTTTAGCATAAACCGGATCAAGGGCGTGCTCAGCATCAACAAAGGCGGCAATGCCCCCTCTTTTTTGTGCTTCTGCAATAGCGTGAAGGGCAACTGTAGTTTTACCAGAGGATTCAGGACCATAAATTTCAATAACCCTGCCTCTGGGAAAGCCTCCCACCCCTAAAGCCACATCTAAGGCTATAGATCCTGAGGGAATAACCTCTATTTCCATAGAAGCTGCCTTTTCGCCCAGCTTCATAACTGAACCCTTGCCAAAATTCTTTTCTATCTGGCTTAAAGCAAATTCCAATGCTTTTGTTTTATCTGACATATACTTCTCTCCTTTGTGGTTACTTACCTTTAAACTTAGCTTAATAGAAAGTATGTTCGTCTTTATCTTAGCATTAGTTGCTTGTTATAGTCAAGGATTTTGTAAGGTTATCCCACTCGATTTCCCCACCAAGAGCATCAGATACATATCTGGCTGGCAAATAGACCCTGCCATTAATATTTTCTGGTGAAACATCCATGTCCATAGAAACAGAATTTTGCCTGTAGATCTTACGTCCTACTGTAAACTCAACTGTATCATTTCCTTTAATTAAGGTAACTGTATTGGTTAGAGAATCCCATTTGATATTATTATCTGTTACTCCCAATGCCTTAGAAATAACTCTGATGGGGAAGAAGGAACGGTCGTCTTTTAAATATGGCGTTGCGTCAGAAGTTTCGGTTTTGCCGTCTAAAATATAATAATTACTGCCTATTGTGAGAATTGCCTCCCTTTTAGTCTTGGCTGCAGTTATTTCAACCTTAATCCTCGCAGGTGACAGGTTCCTGTAGTCTCTGCTGTTAGCAATACTTATGTCAATATAAGCAGTTCCCATCTTATCGGCTCTCAGAGTCCTGTCGGAATAAGCTGTTAAATAATCACGGTAAGAATCTGGCACAATAACTTCAAAAGAAGAAGAAATATTATCCAAAAGCTTATTTTGTGCTGAATAAATTTCTGCTCTGCTTATATAAGACAAGAGATCTATCCTCTGATTTAAGGCCAGACTGATATCTTTTGTTGTCGTAACCTTAACATAATCATTTTCTTTAAGGGTAAAGTCTCTCTCTAAGTCGTAACTGGTGATGCTTATTGTTTCGCTAAGCTTACCGTAACCATCTTTACTTACAGTAATCTCATAGCTGGCCCTTTCAAGGCCAGTAAAACTATAGGAACCATTGCTGCTGGTGGTGGTCTCTTTCTTAATGCCGGCACCATTTATGACAACAGTCACATTAGAAATACTGTAAGCATCTTCATCTTTAACACGGCCACTTAACTGGTAACCTTTATCGATGCGGTTAACATTGATATCACCAATATCTAGCCTGCTGCCAGTTACTGAGAGATTGCTTTCTAAAAGTTTCTTCTGATTATTTATATACGCATACAAAGAATATTTTCCCTCTCTGATTTCACTGAAAGTAAAATATCCATAGTAATTTGTTTTAGCATTATAAGAATCCAGGTTGTTTTCCAAATAAACTGTAATGCCATTTAAACCAGACTGACTATCGCCAACTAAGCCACCCACTAGGGTTGAAGTACCCTGGGACAGTTCCATTTGAGTTTGAGAAACTGAGTAGTAGGAAGAATTTATTCTGACTTCATTCTTTAAGCTAACTGTCTTGTAGCCTGGTTTTTTAAACTCAATAGTGTAGGTTCCATTGGCAACATACTCCATTTCATAGTAACCTCTGGAATCTGTTTTTGTTTTTTTAATTCTGGTAGATCCATCTATTAATGAAACCTCAACATCAGCAAGATATTCTTTGCTTTTATCTACAACACGGCCGTAAACCTCGTATCCCCTTTTGCTTTCAGCTTTAATAACTAAATCTACTTCTTTTTCATTAGTTGAGGAAGTTATTTTTACATAATCAATTCTTTCCAGCATGTCATAACCTGACGCGGTAACACCAATAGTGTAAGTTCCTGTATCAAGATTTGTAAAATTATAGTAACCTCTTGAGTCGGTTCTGCTGCTTATTTCTTTTCCAGATTCATCAATAAGATAAACTGTTGCTGTCTGCACATAGTAGCCAGCTTCATCCAGTATTCTGCCAGTCAAACTTTTGTTGCTGTTGGAGTTACTGGAGCTGGAGGATGTGCTTTCAAGCTCGATTGTGCCAAAGTCATAAGTATAGGCTCTTAATCTTAAAAGAGAGCTTCTGTTGTAATCTTTATAGCCATATTTTGTTATTCTGACTTCATAATCGCCAAGGGGGATATCTGTAAAATCAAATCTGCCCCTGGAATTAGTGTAGGCAGCATAAGTAATCCCATCGTAATCATCAACCAGAATGATCCTGGCATCTGTAATGTAGGAATCATCCCTCTTATCTACAATAGTTCCATAAAGTTTGGCTTCGCCTGTAGAGGAAGAAGAACCAGTTTGCAAATAAATATTGCCAAGGTTCAAAGAAGACCCGGAACTGCTGTTATTTATACTTTTTTTGCTGTAGCCACTCCTGGTGATTTCAACTCTCTTAATATCTTTAGCTGCATAAACTGAAGAGTCTATCCGGCCATTATTATCTGTATAAAGACTGATAAAAGGAACACTTTCATACTCATAAAACAAATCCACCTTAGCATTATAAATAGGATTGCCACTGTTATCATCTCTCACATAAGCATAGACATTGACCTTGGTATCAGCCAGGGCAGTCAAGGGAAAAAGTGACAAGATAAAAAATAAGAGCAAACCGGCAGCTAAATGTTGTTTGGTATTTTTTGCAGCGAATAAAGCTATCAATTAATTCTCCTCCTTAAGACTTCTTAATTACATTGATTATAACAAAAAAAGAAAGAGGGTGCATATAAATACACCCTCAAATGTAAACTTTTTGTTATTGTAAATCTTCAATTGAATCAATAGTCACGTAAGATGGTACAACCCAGCCTATCTTTGTTCCATCCAGGTTAACACCCAAATCTTCAATTTTATCTGCGATTGCATCTACATAATGACCATGAGTTGTTGGCAACCAGGCTGCCACCATGGCGTCTGCATCACCAAAGGCCAACCCCTGATACATAGCACCAGCATCTACCTCAAGCATTTTAACCTTGTAGTTCATTTTTTCCTGTAAAACTGCCTTTACAATATTAGTTGAGGCAATTTCAGAATCCCAAAGAACGTAGACTAAAGTAATAGTCTCTCCCTTTCCATCCGCTCCGGCAGGAATCCACTGGGAAACCAGGTCTGAATTTTCTTCAATCCAGTTTACAGCATTTTGATACTCATCTGCACCATCTTCAGAATTTAAGATCATCATCTGGGCCATATCATCAGCTGTCCAATTGAAATTATCTAACATTTTATAGGCATCAGGCATATCTTCTGCCAAGCCTTTTCTTACCAGGGTATGGATTTGTTCATCGCCACCAAAAATGTTTTTTGGATCTTCTAAATATTTAAGATCCCATTTGGCAAATTTCCAGTGGGGCGTCCAGCCAGTTACAATAACCCATTCTTCATTGGCTATAGCATCTGCTAAAGCCGCTGTCATTGTGGAGCTTGATCCATCCATAAGTCTGTAATCTGAAAGGCCATAAGCCTTAATGGCATCTTCTGATGCAGACATTAAACCGGCCCCGGGTTCAATACCAATTATTCTTTTATTAAATTTTTCTGCTATAGTTTTTTCGCCATCGGCCTTCTTGTCGCCCCCGCCACAAGCAGACAGAGTCAGTGATAATACTAAAAGTGTCACAAGCACATAAAATATTTTTCTTTTTTTGTTCAATTTCATCTTCTTATTTCCCCCTCTTATTTATACTTTTTGCCAATATTTTGCGTAATTCTATCTAAAATAATTGCTAAAATTACAACTCCCAAACCTGCTTCAAAACCTTTACCAGGCTGGAATCTTTGAATAGCCCTCAGGACCTCGCCGCCAAGACCGCCAGCTGAAATCATTGCAGCGATAACAACCATGGACAAGGAAAGCATTATGGTTTGGTTAATCCCAGCCATTATTGTTGGTACAGCCATAGGGAGCTGGACCTTTAATAATTTTTGCTTCCAGGTAGTACCAAAGGCATCCGATGCTTCTATCAGTTCCTCTGGAACCTGGCGGATACCCAGACTGGTAAACCTGATTGCTGGTGGCATTCCAAAGATTACAGTTGCAAAAACTGCCGATACCTTACCCAGACCAAAAAATGGTATGGCCGGAATAAGATAGACAAAGGCCGGCATAGTTTGCATTAAATCCAGAATGGGCATGATAATTTTATTGGCCCTATTGTTTAGTGCTGCCCATATCCCTAGAGGAAGGCCTATTCCCACTGCAATTACTGTGGCCGCTATAACCAGGGTCAAAGTGGATACGGTAGCCTGCCAGAGGCCTATATTCCAAATTAACAATAATCCTGCCAGGGAAAAGAAACCCATGCCCCTGCCTGCCAAATAATAGGTTCCGGCAGCAATGATTAAAATTAAAATCAATGGCGGGATAAAGAGCAAGGCATTTTCAAAACCATCCAAAATAAAAATTGTATTTTTTGAAATTGCCTTTGTTATAAAGGAAAAATTCTTAGTTAAAAAATCTAAGATTCCGTCTATATATTTTGCCAGAGGAAAAGCTGGTATCGATAGGTTCATCTTAGTTTCCTCCCTTGCCAGCTAATTTAGCTAAAATTGTGCCCTTAATAATAATGCCTAAGAGTTTTTTATCTTCATCGGCTACAACAATAGGGACAGATTTCTGGGCAATAATAGGAAAAATTTCCTGAACGGGCATATCGGGATCAACAATTTCAATATCTTCTCTAATGATATTGGTGATTGTCCTTACTCCCTTACTTGCCTCCTTGGCCGCATCTTCTGCAAAGACCATGCCTTTAATTTTGCCGTCTCTTTCAACTACAAAGATACTGGAGATGCCTTCCTCTTCCATTTTCCTAAGAACTGTTCTTGGGCCATCCTTAGGATAAGCAACGTTGTTAACCTTTTTCATAACTCCTCTGGCTGTTAAAATTTTTGAAGTGTTTACGTTCTCAATAAATTTTTCTACGTAATCATCAGCCGGGTGAGTCAGGATATCCTCTGGAGTCCCCTGTTGGACAATTGCTCCATCCTTCATTAGAACTATTTTGTCGCCAAGTTTTAAAGCCTCATCCAGATCATGAGTAATAAAAATTATGGTTTTATTTACCCTGTTCTGCAAGGCCAGCAACTCATCCTGCATTTCTTTCTTAATTAGTGGATCCAGAGCACTAAAAGCCTCGTCCATAAGGAGAATGTCAGGATCAACTGCTAGCGCTCTTGCCAGGCCGACCCTTTGTTGCATACCACCTGAAAGCTGTTCGGGAAGGCTCTCCTCCCAGCCTTTAAGACCAACAAGTTCCAAGGCTTCTCTTGCTTTCTTTTCTCTTTCTTCAGGGGCAATATCTTGTATTTCCAGGCCAAATTCAACATTCTTTAAAATTGTCCTGTGAGGAAAAAGAGCAAAACGCTGAAAAACCATGGCAAACTTTTTCCTTCTTAGTTCCCTGAGCTGGTCTGTATTCATAGATGTGATTTCCTGGCCATCTATCTGAATACTGCCTGCTGTAGGTTCAATCAGCCTGTTAATTAATCTGACCAGGGTAGACTTTCCACTTCCGGACAGGCCCATTATGACAAGAAATTCGCCGTCTCTTACTTCAAAAGAGGCATTATTTACACCTACTGCCAGGCCAGACTTTTCCATTATTTCTTGTTTGGTCATTTTTTCTTTAAGCATTTCAAGCCCTTTTTCTGGCTTGTTACCAAAAATTTTTGTAAGATTAGAAATTTTAATTTTCACTTTTCCTTCTTCTGCAATCATAGGACACCTCATTTCTTTTAAAATGGAAGTCTGTCTAAACTATAAATCCGACAACCTTATTCTAACACAAGTTGGCACTTAGGGCAAAATTTAAGACCTGGCAAAGCAGCCAGGTCTTAAAATGCTAGATAATTTCTTTATCTTATTTACTTAAATTAATGATTCTTTGGTTGGAAGATCCCCTGAACTCTAAAGCTATATCTTTTTTTTCTAAAACAAAAGGGCCATCTACCAAAACATCTATTTTTTCAAGGAGCGGTAAGTCTTTAACATCTTCATATAGAAAACCAGTGTAAAGCCAAATATTCAAATCTGGTTTGCGGCTTCTTAAGTAGTCAACAACTTCTACAAGTGATTTATGTTGTAAAAGAGGGTCTCCACCACTGAAGGTTATTCCAGAATGAAGGGGAGTAAGCTTTTTTAGGATCTTTTTTGCCAGTTCCCTCTCTTCTATCTCTATACCTTCATCCAGAGGAAATAGGTGTGGATTATGACAACCCGGGCAGTCCCATTTACAGCCTTGCAGAAAAATCACAAGCCTGATCCCCGGACCATCAACAATTGAATCATCAATAATATGTGCGTATCTTATCATTATTTACACATCCATATGCTTAACTCTGTTTTTCTCTTCCGTCTTTTTTGCATCATTGAACATATCCAGAGTTGACAGATACCCTGTTATCCTTCTAATTCTGCTAATCTTACCCTTAGTACCACAGGCTGGGCAAACTTCTTTGTCTATAACTCCGTTAAAACCACATTCACTGCAAATATCCACTGGGAAGTTAACAGCTGCATAACCCATATCGGCATCATACATAGCTTTAATAAGGGCTTCAAAGGCATCAATATTATGTTGAGGTGCAGATGGCAGTTCTACATAAGAAATATGACCTGCGTTACATAATTTATGATAAGGCCCTTCAATTTTAATTTTATCAAAGGCATTAATTTTATAGTCTACTGGCACGTGGAAGGAGTTTGTGTACCAATCCTTGTCAGTGATTCCTTCTATAACTCCAAAAAGTTTCTTGTCTTTTTGTGTAAATTTACCACTCAAGCCTTCTGCAGGAGTAGCCAGAAGAGTGAAGTTAAGCTTGTATTTTTCAGATGCCTGATCGCACATTCTTCTAAGCTGGCTGATAATTGAAAGGCCCAAAGCCTGTGCTTCATCACTTTCGCCATGATGTTTGCCTGTAAGGGCAATCAAAGTCTCTGCCAGGCCAATAAAGCCAATAGAGAGAGTTCCATGCTTTAAAGCTTCTTCTATTTTATCATTAGCTTCCAGATTCTCACTGCCTAAATATAGGCTTTGTCCCATTAAAAAGGGAAAATCTTTAACCTTAAGGTTTTTTTGAATATCGTATCTGTGTAAAAGCTGGGCTATTACATCTTCAAAAACATCATCCAAACTTTGCCAGAAGACAGACAGGTTTTTGTCGGCCTTAATTGCCAGTCTTGGAAGGTTTATAGTTGTAAAAGAAAGGTTGCCTCTTTTTTCAGTAATTTCAGGACCGTTAACGTTACCGATAACCCTGGTTCTGCAACCCATGTAGGCAATATCATCTTCATAAGGAGCATTAAAGCTGGCGTCCTGAAAAGAGAAGTTAGGGAAAAGTCTCTTGCAGGCAACTTCCATGCTTAATTTAAAGAGATCATAGTTTGGATCTTCTGGTTCATAGTTGATACCGTCTTTAATTTTAAAGCAAATGTTAGGGAAGATTGGTGCTTCACCCTTACCCAGGCCTTTTTCATAAGCCTTAAGAAGATTCTTTGTTACCATTCTGCCGGCAGGGGTTGTATCAGTGCCTATATTTATTGAAGAGAAAGGAACCTGAGCACCTGCTCTGCTGTGCATGGTGTTAAGATTATAGATAAAACCCTCCATAGCCTGGTAAACTTCATCTTCCACTCTGGCTTCTACCATTTTTTCCAATTGCTCTTCTGTGTATTCAAGGCCGGCAAGCTCAAGATTTTCTTTAATTGATTTTCTTTGACGGTCATACTCAGTTCCAACAAAGTAGCCCATGTCCCTGTCGAAGTAGGCATAGGACTGGCCACCATGCTGGTCGTTCTGGTTGCTTTGCAAAATGATAGCTGCAAGAGCTGCGGCAGTTTTTATGCCTTTAGGTGATCTAATATAGCCGTGGCCATTATTAAATCCTTTTTGCAAAAGTTCCAACAAAGGAATTTGCAGACAGGTCATTGTTTTACCATACCAGGATAGGTCATGAATATAAAAATCGCCATTTTGATGAGCCTTGGCAGCATCCTCAGGTATTAATCTTTTCAGATAATATTCTTTTGAAGCAACTTCTGATATCTGCAGAACCTTTGCTGATGGAGAGTTACCCACGTTAGCATTTTCCCTGCTGGTTTCCGTAAGGATAGTTGAAACAGCATCAAGCATTTCAGATCTGGCTTCACGGATATTAGTTCTCTTGCTTCTATATAATATGTAAGCCTTGGCAGTTTTTGCGTGGCCTCTCTCAATAAGTTCCTTTTCTACAGCGTCCTGAACATCTTCAACTGTAAAACTTTCCTGACCAAATTCTTCTCTAAGCCTTCTGATAACCCCCAGGCTTATTTCCATAGCTGTTTCCCTGTTTTCGCCTCCAACAGATTTTGCAGCCTCAAAAATAGCGTCAGTAATCTTTCTTTCATCAAAATTTACTTTGCGCCCGTCTCTTTTAACGATTAAATCCATTTTGTCTCCTCCATTGTCTGTTTTATACTATAATTAGTAGCAAGTGATATTTTACCCTCCTATATGTAGTATGTCAATATGACATTTAACATTTGGGGACGCAACATTTTGTCCGGACAGAATGTTGCGTCCCCAAATGTTAAATAGAAAAAAAGGCAAATTCACTAAGGAATTTGCCTTTAATCAACTTTTTTAGTTATTTCTTATATTTTTTTCTCGCTTATTCTGCGTCTCTCCAGGCTGCTAATTTTTCCATAATCAAATCATAGGTCTTTAGTGATATTTCTGGAAGGCTTCCACCTAAAGCTGATTTTGCTGCAGAAAAACCTTGGTCAATTGCATTTGCTAAAAGATCGAATTTGGATTTATCTCCACCTGAAATACTGATGGCAAATTCTACCAGACGATCACTTACTGCTTCCGCAGAAAACTCGCCGCCCTCAGCAATCATGGCCTGAGCTTCTGCCCTTGTGACAGGATCTACTTCAACAGTTTCGTTTGCTAAAACATCTCTAAAGGTCATTCCCTGACGTTCAAGCATCTGACGGACCAATTCTTTCAAGCTCTCAAAACGGGCATCACTTTCACTTTTCAATTTGTTTATAAGAGACCTGTCAACTTTATTGTTATTTGGCTTTTCATAGGTTATTTTTTTGTCTTCAGATCCAGATGGGATATACTCTGCCCCTTTTTCTGTTTTGGTGTCAAGCTTCACTTCCTGTTCAGCTTTAACATTTTCTTGCTTGGGTTGATACTGGCTACTTGGTAAACTAGGATTAATTTTCATATTTATCTCTCCTCGTATAGTATGTTTAGGCCCGTAAAATTTCAGGGCTTATAACATACT
>CAZUPR010000005.1:21197-51713 GCA_964622305.1 uncultured Eubacteriales bacterium | reverse complement strand
GTGGATTTTCACCAATTTGGTTTTCCACATAGAAGAAAGGTCTCTTTAGCTTGCCAATGTCATGAAAGATAGCTCCCACTCTTGCCAGAACCGGGTTTGCCCCAATTGCTTCAGCTGCTCCCTCGGCTAAATTGCCCAGGATTATAGAGTGGTGATAGGTTCCCGGCGCCTCTACAATTAGCTTTTTCAGCAGAGGATGGTTAGGGTTAAATAGTTCCAAAAGTTTTATTACAGTTGTTTTATTAAAAAGGTTTTCCAAATATGGTAAAAGACCAATGGTCAAAATTGTCGACAAGAATCCATTGATGGAGCCAAAGACAAGGCCCATAAGATAGAAGGAAAAATCTTCATTTACTGTAAGCAGGGAAGCCGAAATAGCCAGACAGTTGACAGCAGAAATATAGACTCCTGCCTTAATAAGGTCCCCTCTCTGATTTATCTTGGCAACTAGATAGACGCCCACAAAGGAGCCGGCAAAAGCTGTATAAATATAAGGCATGTGGCCAGTAACCAGACCAACAGCCATACTGGTAACTGCTGTCGTGACATAGGCCAGCTTATCATCCAGTAAAATTCCTATCAGCATGGACACAGAGGCCAGGGGGATAAGAAAGCTTACCAGAGGGGCAAAAGAACTTACAGAATGACTTTGGATGGTGTAAAAAATTCTTATAAGAACAAAGGCCATAAAGAAAAGTACCAGGAGAAGAACTAAGTTCCTGTCCTTTTCATAAATTTTTGGCTTGTAGTTTTTCAAATAGAGAGAAATTAAAAGAATAAAAAGAAGAATATAGATAACCAGGCCTAAAAGAACTGCTGGAGTATTGCCCCGGTCTGAATAGCCCAGCCAGTTAATAATTTCTATCTGCCTTTCAGTTAAAACTTCACCCTTGCTGACAATTCTTTCATTTTTTTGTACGACAATCCTTACTGGGTCTACCTTCTCAAGCTCCATGGCAATCTCTTTAGAGGTTGCTTCGTAGTCCGGCTGGAGATTGGCCTTCATTCTCAGATTGTTGTACAAATTCATCAGAAGTTTTTTAGAAACCTGGTTAATATCTAAAAGCTCTATATCTGACCTGATTTTATCGACTGTATAAATTAAGCTTTCATCATTTACACCTGTCGAGAAATTATTTTTAATAATAGAGAGTAAACGATTGGCCATGGCATCAAGGTGACTTTCACTTAAACTGGCCAAGACTTCTAAATCAGCCATAGTAAAATTATAACCCAGACCGGAAAGGATATTTACTTTCTGATTAAGCAAGAGTTCCGGATCAGTTAAAATTTGCTTGATCTTTTGGCTGATATTCTCAATTTCCTTCTGGTAATCTTCAACTACGGCTGGTTCCAACTTATAGACAGTTTTCACCCTGGAAGCAACTTCGTTTTTTTTCACTTCGGTAGCTTCATTATCAACAAAAGAAAGGTAACGGTCAGCCTCAATTGTAAGAGGAGACACGTCTCCGGCAGCAAGATTTACCATGCTTGGAACCATACTGCCTAAAAGCAAAATAACTGTAGCTATGGTAAAAATAGCTACATAAGCAAGCCTGCGATAAAGAGCATGGCTTTCAAAGAATTTATACAATTTATTTTGTTTGATAAAATTCATCAACTTAATTGTTTTCATATAGACAACTCTTTTACCGATTTCTCATATTTTTCGTAGGCATTAATTATCTTCCTGACAATCTTATGACGGACAACGTCGCTGGAAGTCAGGTATTTAAAGGCAATTTCGTCAATATCTTTTAAAATATCCTGGACCTGAATTAAACCTGAATCAGAGCCTTTTGGTAAATCTACCTGGCTGATATCTCCGGTAACTACCACCTTGGATTTAAGTCCAATCCTGGTTAAAAACATCTTCATCTGTTCGGGGCTGGTATTTTGCGCCTCATCCAAAATGATAAAAGAATCGTCCAGGGTTCTGCCCCTCATATAGGCCAGGGGGGCTACTTCTATAATACCTTTTTCTATATATTTGAGGGCCAGTTCAATGCCTAAAACATCATAAAGACCATCATAAAGAGGACGGAGATAGGGATCTATTTTCTCCTGCAAATCACCAGGTAAAAAACCTAGCTTTTCGCCTGCTTCCACTGCCGGCCTGGTTAAAACAATGCGGGAGACCTTCTTTTCCCTTAGGTATTTAACTGCCATTACAACTGCCAGATAGGTTTTTCCTGTTCCGGCCGGACCAATAGCAAATACCAGGTCTCTCTTTTTAATTTCATCAATATAGTCAAATTGCCCCTGGGTTTTGGGCATAATCTTTTTGCCCCTTACAGTCATGTAGATTACTTCCTGCAGGTAAGGAGCCAAATCTTTTTTTTCATCTTTCATCAGTAAGGCATAGTCGATATCAGTGGAGCTGATAGACTTATTGTTTTCTACCAAACTGATTAAATGTTTAAAAACCTTTTCTCCCAGAGCCACTTTGTCTTTTGGCCCACTTAAAATTAATTGATTACTCCTTGCCACAATCTGCAAGGGAATAGTCTCTCTTATAATATTCAGGTATTGATCATTGGCCCCATAAAGGGTCTGAGCAAGCTGATTGTCGCTTAAATTTATGACTATTTCCTGTTCCGGCAAATTCCAATCCCCCTTTTGAAAAAAAGTGCCTTCTATAAAAAAAGGCACCTGTTTTCTGCTCTCATAATAAATTTTTTATTGTCCAGATAAAGTAAATTGTTATCGCAAAAAGAATCAGTCCCAGGCTGATATTAAATATTTTTAAAAGTTCTTTTTCAATAATTATTTTATTAAAAATAAAGCCAACCAAAAGACCTATTGTAATAATTACTATCCAGCTAGCTAAAATTATAAACAAAGATTTCACCTTCTGTTAAGCCCAAATCTTTTCCTGCTGACCGGCTGGCCGATAATTTCTGCATAAACTATGGCCTCCTTCAAGCGGTTCCTGGAAAAACTATAAGCGCTTTCCGTTTCATTATAATATATTTCTTCCATTTTTTCACTAGGAAGAGAAATTTCTGTCTTTACTAAAGGGGCTATAAAAGGATCTATAAATTCTTCTTCCTTTTTCTTCCACTTCTTGGGGCTCTTAACTATTATTGGCTCCGGTGTCCTCTTAGGGAGGGACTTGATAACCAATTTAAAAATAAAATAATAGATAAGAAAGTTAATGATAATTCCAAATAAAGCACCCATTTTAATCTCCTTTGGAGATGTTTTCTCTCATGGCTGTATCAGCTGCTATATTTTGCAGGTTATAATAATCCATAACCCCCAGCTTGCCAGTTCTGAAAGCCTCATAAATACCCATGGGTATTTGTGCCTCAGCCTCAACAACCTTGGCCCGCATTTCTTCAACCTTAGCCTTCATCTCCTGCTCTAAAGCCACAGCCATAGCTCTTCTTTCTTCAGCCTTGGCCTGAGCAATCTTTTTATCAGCCTCTGCCTGGTCAGTTTGCAATTCTGCTCCAATGTTTTTACCTACGTCTACGTCAGCAATATCTATAGAAAGAATTTCAAAGGCTGTACCTGAATCCAGGCCCTTGCCCAGAACTGTTTTAGAGATACTGTCAGGATTTTCCAAAACGTTCTTATGGTTAATTGCACTACCGATAGTAGTAACTATACCCTCGCCAACCCTTGCAATAATAGTCTCCTCACCTGCTCCACCAACCAGACGGTCGATGTTAGCTCTAACCGTAACCCTGGCTGTTGCTTTTACCTGGATACCATCCTTGGCCACTGCGGTAACAATGGGAGTTTCAATAACCTTGGGAGTAACACTCACCATAACTGCTTCTTTAACATTTCTGCCGGCCAAGTCAATTGCTGCTCCCTTGGAGAAGTTTAGATCAATACCTGCTCTTTGGGCGGCAATCAGGGCATCAATAAGCCTGTCTACATTACCTCCGGCCAGGTAGTGGGCTTCCAGTTTTCCAAGCTCAACATCAAGCTCAGCCTTTTCTGCCTTAATAAGGGGCAAAACAATCCTGGCTGGCATTACCCTTCTTAATCTCATACCAATTAAATCAAAAAGACTTACCTTTACACCAGCTGCCAGGGCCGAAATCCACAGGCCAACCGGGATAAAAGAAGACAATACCACAAAAAAGAAAGCTACAATAGCCAGTAAAATCACTGGCGCTAATACTTCAATCATTAATTTCCCTCCTCGATTCTTTTAACTACGATTCTATTTCCCTCTAATCCAGAAACTAGAATTTTTTCATTTTCATCAATAAAATGTCCATCTGTAACCACTGATACCTGCTGGCCATTATCTAAAAGAACATGCCCTGAGGGTCTAAGCTTGGTTATTGTCTTGCCTTCCATGCCGATTTCTACAGCAAGCGCAGCAATTTCCCTGCTTTGTTCCTTAGCAGTCCCCATAGGCTGGAGAACTATTTTCTTCCAAAAGGAACTTTTTTTAATAAATTTAAAGGCTACAGCTCCCAAAACAAGTGACATAATTATAGCCACTGTAAAGGAGGCCAGGGTTACCTCTAGACTGGGTGATAACATAAGAATTGACAGAATGAGCATAGCAATTCCTGACACCCCAAAAATACCAAAACCAGGAATGAAGAATTCTATTGTCATTAGCAGAAGACCAGAAATTGAAATTATTAAAATCAGCCAAATGTTAACATCGCCACCCATTTTATCTTCCTTCCTTTCCTTCTTTTTTTCTAACTTATACATTATACCCTTAAAATATGTCTTTCTAAAGAATAAAAAAAGAACAAAAAAAAAGATAGCTTATTCAGCTATCTTTTTGCTTATCATTTCTTTCACCATATTTCCAACAAGCTTCCCGTCAGCCTTGCCTTTTACCAGTGGCATTAACTTTGCCATAACCTGGCCCTGATCTCTGGCAGATTGGGGATTGACCTCATCAACCACTTTCTTTACCAATGCCATAAGCTCATCTTCAGTCAACTGCTGGGGAAGATAATCCATGAGAATTGCAATTTCTTCATTAAGGCTTTTGACCTCTTGTGGCCTGTTTGCTTTTTCAAATTCAAGAAGTGAGTCTCTTAATTTTTTGACCTCTTTAAAGATTACTTCTTCTGCTTCCTGGTCATTAAGTTCAGCCTTCTTGGCTATTTCCTCATTTTTCAGAGCGGCCCTGGTCATTCTTATTACAGAAAGTCTCTGTTTGCCCTCTTCCTTTGCTCTCATGGCCTCTTTCATGTCTTCCATTAGTCTTTCCTGTAAAGACATAAAATCACCTTATCTCTTTTTCTTTTTTCTGGCAGCCTCTTTTAATTTACGCTTAACACTAGGTTTTACATAGTGCTCTCTTTTGCGATATTCAGATAATACTCCAGATTTTTGGCAGTTTCTTTTAAATCTTTTCAAAGCACTATCAAGAGATTCATTTTTTCCAACTATAACTTCAGACATCGGTTTCCCTCCTCTCTAGTGCTAGAGCTTTTAAAACATTTATCATTATACAAAATTTTGTCTTATCTTACAAGTATTCAGCTTTTCTTTTTTAGCCTGGAGGCCACTGAAGCTCCCTGCCGCCTAAAATGTGAAAATGCAGGTGGTCTACAGTTTGCCCGCCATGGGCTCCTGCATTGGCTACCAGCCTGTAACCAGCCTGGCTCAAGCCTTCCTGAGCAGCAATTTTTTGGATGAGAGGAAAAATTTCCGCCATCAACTGAAGATCATCCTGAGCAACTTCTTCAAGACTTTTGATATGTTTTTTGGGGATTAAAAGAATATGAACTGGTGCTGCCGGACTTATATCTCTGAAAGCCAAAAAGTTGTCATCTTCATAGACTATGTCTGAGGGAATCTTCTTTTCTCCTATGGAACAAAATAAACAAGTCATTTTTTCACCTCCCAAGCAGAAATTCATCTTCTGCTTTCTCTATATATACCCTTTTTATCTGATTTTTTACTGCCTGCCCCTTAATTAAAACCTTTAAATAATTGCTGGAGTGGCCAGAAGCATAATCGCCTTCCTGCTGTTCTATTAAAATATCTATTTCCTTACCTAGAAATTTTTTCATGTACTCTTTTTTCAATTCTTTAGCCAGTTTAATAAGTTCTCTGCTCCTCTTGTCTTTTTCCTTGCCGGAAACCTGTTCCGGAAAAAGGGAGGCCGGGGTATTGGCCCTGGGAGAATATTTAAAAACGTGAATGTCACTAAAGGCCATCTCCCTGGCAAAAAGAAGGGTAGCCTGAGCATGCTCCTCAGTCTCATAAGGAAAGCCAACCATAATATCTGTTGTGATGCTGATATCAGGATTAGAGGACCTGATCATAGCAAGCTTTTTTCTGAAATATTCTGTGTCATAAGGTCTTTTCATCTTCTTCAAGATAAAATCCTGGCCACTTTGCAGGGGAATATGAAGATGAGAACAAAGCCTCTCTTCTTCTGCTATAAGCTTTGCCAGTTCTTCAGTAACTTCTGTGGGTTCAATGGAACTTATCCTAATTCTGATTGTTTGTGTGGCCTTAAGAATGTCTGCCAAAAGATTTTCAAGCTTGTAACCGTCTCTGAAATCCTTACCGTAGGAGCCTGTATGTATGCCAGTAAGAACAACTTCCTTAAAGCCAGCCTCTTCCAGACCCTTTATTTCTTCAATGGTGTCTTCAATTTTTTTACTGCGCAAGGGTCCTCTGGTGTAGGGAATAATACAATAGGAACAAAATTGTTGGCAACCTTCCTGGATCTTTAAAAAGGCCCTGGTCCTGCTTATGTTCCTTCTGGTTTTTATTTCTTCAAAATCTTTTTCTTCCATGATGTCATCTACATAGGCAGCAGGAATTCCATCTGCAAGAAACTTCTTGAGATGGTCCATAAAAAAGAAACGCTGGCTGTTGCCTATAATCAAATCTACGCCCAATTCTTCCAGGGCCTTCCCGGCTGAGGCCTGGGCATAACAACCCATAACGGCAACCGTGGAGTCCCTGCTCTCTCCCAGAGCCCTGGCTCTTCTGATAATCTGCCTGGACTTTCTGTCAGCCTGAGAAGTCACAGTACAGGTGTTGATGATATAAAGGTCGGCTATCTCCTCAAAATCAACTATCTCATAGCCCTGGTCCTGTAAGAGTCCCTCTATTGTTTCTGTTTCTGTCTGATTAACCTTACAGCCAAGAGTATATGTAGCTGCTCTTTTTAACATAATCTAACCCAACTCTCCAAAATGATACTGGACCAAAGAAAGGGCTGCTAATGAAGCCGTCTCTGTCCTTAAAATTCTCTCTCCCAGGGAAGCAGTCCTTGCTCCGGATGCCAGAAGCAAATCCACCTCTGCCGGGTCCAGCCCCCCCTCAGGACCTATTATCAAAGCCACCTTTACCTGCTGGCCCTCTATTTTCTCAATTGAATTCAAAAGCTGCCCCAGGCCAAGCTCTTCTTCTTCCTCCCAGAGAACTATCTGGGTGAAATCTTCCGGCATATTTTTTAAATATTCCTTTAAGGTCACAATATCAGCCAGACGGGCAATTTGAGAAGCACCGGATTGCTTGGCGGCCTGCTCAGCAATTTTTTGCCATCTTTCCCTTCTTTTGTCTGCTTTTGACCCCTCTAATTTAACCAGGGAACGCATAGTCTGCAGAGGAACAATTTCCACTGCCCCCAATTCAACTGCCTTTTGAATTATATATTCCATCTTATCTGCCTTAGGCAGGCCCTGAACCAGAATTATCTGGGTTTTTTCTTCCTTTAAAGGCCTGCTTTCTTTAATCCTTAAAAGGAGTTCCTGTCCCTGGTAGCCTTCTATCTCAGTTAAATACTCTTTTTCCTTTTGGTCTGAAACTAAAAGTTCCTGACCAACTTTATATCTAAGGGCATTCATTATGTGATTAGCTTCTTGTGGATTCACAAAGATGTAACCATCTCTAAGCTCATTTTGGCCCAGAAAGATTTTTTTCATAATCAGATCCTCTTAACAGCCAGGCCATACCAGCCCTCTTTTTCATTCTTTTCAAAAACCTCATAACCTTCTCTTATAAGCAGTTCCTCGATTTCAGCCACTCTCTTTTCTATTATGCCTGAAAGAATAAACCTGCCTCCAGGTAAAAGATGTGCGTCTATCTGGGGGATGAGACGGATAATAACATCGGCAACGATGTTGGCAATAAGCAAATCTGCCTTATCTTCTACTCCAGTCAGAAGGTCATTTTGTCTGACTCCTATTTTGTCTGCCAGTCCATTGTCTTTTACATTGCGGATGGCTGCATCTACAGCCACCGGATCATAATCAAAGGCAGAAACTTTTTTGGCCCCTAATTTTGCAGCCTGAATACTGATTATTCCAGAACCCGTTCCCAGGTCAATCACCAGCTCATCTTCTTTTAAATGTTTTTCTGTAAGCTCCATGGCCAGGCTGGTAGTGGCATGACTGCCGGTACCGAAGGCCATGCCGGGATCAAGATCAATTACAATCTCACCTTTTTTAGCCTCATAGGCCTCCCAGGAGGGTCTGATAACTGTCCTTTGTCCTATCTTTAGTACTTTAAAATATTTTTTCCAGGAGTGGGCCCAATCTTCCTCATCTAAAGATGATTGGCTTATTTTATAGAAAAAGTCCTCATTATTTTCCCGAAAAAAATCAAGATCCATGGAAAGGTCTTCCATCTTTTTATCAAGTTCAAAATTTACAGGAAAATAGCCCGTAACCGAGTAACTTTTTTCGCTTCCTTCAAGGGCCTCTTCCTCTGGAAATTCCCAGGCATCCCACTGGCCACTTTGGGCATAGGAAAGAATCAGGTCAGGGTCATTTATGACTGCCCCACCCGAACCTAATTTAGTGAAAATACCTGCTATTTCATCCAAATATTTTTTGTTTGTTTCTATCTTTACTGCCAGCCATTTCATAAACTTGAACCTCTTATCTGCCCTGGGCTAATTAGAAAAAGCATCTTTAACCTTGCTAAAGAATGATTTCTTTTCTGATTTAGGAGCTATGTGTTGTTCTATACTGCAAGTCTTGCCAAATTCTCTTAAAATATCTTTTTGCTGATCACTCAGATTCCTTGGAGTAACCACATTTACCTTTACATATTGATCACCACTGGCAAAAGAACGGGGATTTTTTATACCCTTACCTTTGAGGCGGAAGTTGGCACCTGTTTGAGTACCCTCTGGAATGCTTAACTCTACATCTCCATGAAGAGTAGGTACCTTTACTGAGGCCCCAAGGGCAGCTTCAATAATGTTGATATCTTTTTCCAGGAAGATGTCATTGTCCTGCCTTTGGAAAAGCTCATGGGGCTCCACATGGATGAAGATATAGAGGTCGCCAGGCTGGCCTCCTCTTTCGCCCCTTTCACCCTCGCCGCTGATTCTTATTCTGCTTCCATTATCAACACCGGCTGGTATCTCAATCTCTTTTTTCTTAACTTCCCTGATTCTGCCTGCTCCCTGACAATCTGGACAGGCTTCCTTGATAATTTTACCCTCACCACGGCAATCCGGGCAAGTCCTCACTGTCTGGAAGTTCCCAAATGCTGTTCTCTGACTCATAGTTACCTGACCTGCTCCATGGCAGGTGGAACAAGTCTCAGGGGAGGTTCCTTTTTTAGCTCCTGAGCCATGGCACTCCAGACACTCATCCCAGAAAGGAATTTCTATAGTTTTTTTAACACCAAAAGCTGCTTCAGTAAATTCTAATTCCAAATCATATCTTAAATCTGACCCCCGTCTGGGTCCATTGTTTCTGGCCTGGGAAAAACCACCGCCAAAAAACATATCAAAAATATCTTCAAAGCCACCAAAGCCTGCACTATGGCTGGTGAAACTATTGGGATCAAGACCATCATGGCCATAAGTATCATAAATCTGTCTTTTTTCCTGATCAGACAGAACCTCATAAGCTTCATTTATTTCTTTAAACTTTTCTTCAGCCTCCGGGTCATCCTGGTTAACATCTGGATGGTACTTACGGGCTAAGTTTCTGTAGGCTTTTTTTAATTCTGCCTCTTTGGCATCTCTGCCAACCTCCAGGACTTCATAGTAATCTCTTTTTGCCACCTATATCCCCCTAATCTAAAATCCACAAAAAACAGGAGCCGGGCTCCTGTTTTCCGTGTAAACCTCTGGATTATTCTTAATCTTCATCTACTTCTTTAAATTCTGCGTCTACCACATCTTCATGGGCATCTGCTGACTGGCCAGGGCCATCTTCTGGCATTCCTGCTTCAGGTCCGGCTCCTGCTGCAGCTGCAGCATCCTGGTAAATCTTTTCTGAAAGCTTGTAAGCTAAGCCTGACACCTTTTCAGATTTTTCTTTAATGGCTTCTACATCTTTATTTTCAGCAGCTTTTTTAAGTTCTTCTACTGCTTCTTCAAGTTCTTTTTTCTCTGCCTCATCAAGCTTGTCACCATGTTCTTTTATAGTTTTTTCAGTCTGGTAAACAAGTGAGTCTGCCTGGTTTATAGCTTCTATTTCTTCTTTTCTTTTCTTATCTTCTTCAGCATGTGCCTCGGCATCTTTAACCATCTTATCGATATCATCATCAGACAGGCTGGTTGAAGCTGTGATTGTAATGCTTTGTTCCTTGTTTGTTCCCTTATCTTTAGCCTTAACGTTAACGATACCATTGGCATCTATATCAAAAGTTACTTCAATTTGTGGTATTCCTCTTGGAGCTGGTGGAATATCAGTCAAGTGGAAACGGCCCAGGGTCTTGTTGTCCTTGGCAAATTCTCTCTCACCCTGAAGGACGTGAATCTCAACTGAAGTCTGGCTGTCTGCAGCTGTGGAGAAAACCTGGCTCTTTGAAGTTGGAATTGTTGTGTTTCTTTCAATAAGCTTGGTTGTTACTCCGCCCAGGGTTTCAATACCCAAAGAAAGTGGAGTTACGTCAAGAAGAAGAACATCCTTAACTTCACCTGCTAAAACGCCAGCCTGAATAGCAGCACCCAAAGCAACACACTCATCTGGGTTAATATCTCTGCTGGGCTCTTTACCTGTGATTTCCTTGATTATTTCTTGAACCTTAGGAATTCTGGTTGATCCGCCAACTAAAAGAATCTTATCTATCTCTGATGCGGCAACGCCAGCATCCTTAATAGCCTGTTTAACGGGCTCTTTTGTTTTTTCAAATAAATCTGCTGCAAGTTCTTCAAATTTCGCTCTGGAAAGGGTTAAATCCAAGTGCTGGGGACCTTCTGCTGTTGCAGTAATAAAGGGCAGGTTGATGTCTGTGCTCATTACTGATGACAGTTCCATCTTTGCCTTTTCAGCTGCCTCTCTTAGTCTTTGCAGGGCCATTTTGTCTTTGGATAAATCAACACCAGTATCTTTTTTAAATTCTGCTATCATCCAATCGATTATTTTATCATCAAAATCGTCACCGCCCAGACGGTTGTTACCTGAGGTTGCCTTAACTTCAAAAACTCCATCTCCCAGTTCTAGGATAGAAACGTCAAAAGTTCCGCCACCTAAGTCATAAACCAGAATTGTTTGGTCGCCTTCTTTATCAATACCGTAGGCCAGGGATGCTGCTGTTGGCTCGTTGATAATTCTTAAAACTTCAAGACCGGCAATTTTACCTGCATCTCTGGTTGCCTGCCTTTGGCTGTCAGAAAAGTAGGCTGGTACTGTAATAACAGCCTGGGTAACTTTTTCGCCAAGATAGCTTTCTGCATCAGCTTTAAGCTTGCCTAAAATCATGGCCGAAATTTCTTGAGGTGAATATTCTTTTCCATCAATTTTTTCCACATGGTCTGTACCCATGTATCTTTTAATTGAGCTGATGGTCTTATCTGGGTTTGTAACCGCCTGCCTTTTAGCAACCTGTCCAACCAGACGGCCATCTTTTGTAAAAGCAACTACTGAAGGAGTTGTTCTGTTTCCTTCTGCGTTGGCAATAATAACTGGCTTGCCGCCTTCCATGAATGCAAGACATGAATTTGTTGTACCTAAGTCAATACCTATAACTTTTCCCATTTGAATTCCTCCTAAAATAATTAAATTTTAAAATTTTGCTTATTTAGTATTTTTCTTTTATATTTTTTTAACCGCTACCAAAGCCGGTCTTATTACCTTGTCACCAAAGGTGTAGCCAGTTCTTAGAACTTCAGCTACAACATTTTCGCCCTCCTGGCTGCCCTGGGCCATTTCAGAGGCCTCATGCAGATTAGGATCAAAAGGCTGATTCAGTGCCTCTATCTTTTCTAATCCTGCATTTTTCAGAACATAGTCAAGCTGGCTTTGGATCATGGTGAAACCTTTAAGGAAATTTACCAGAGCAGGATCATCTGTTGTAACCTGAACTGCCCTTTCAAAATTGTCACAAACTGGAATAATATCTGCCAGCAAGTTTTCGTTGGCATAACGGGCAAAATCTATTTTTTCCTTATGGGCCCTCTTGCGTAAATTTTCCATATCAGCCCTTAGACGCAGGTTTTCATTTTCCAGTTCCTTAATCATATCTTCTGGACTTTTCTTTTTTTCTTCCTCTTGAACTATTTCTTCTTCCACTTCTTCATTAAGATCTTCTGTAATAATTTTTTCATCATTCATATTTACACCACCATTATTTTTTTCTTTCCAGAACTTCTGAAATCAAATCTAAAAGCGACATGGCAGAGGAATAATCCATCCTTTTGGGGCCTATAATTCCCATAACCCCCTGATCCTCACCCATAAAGGAATATTTTCTCTTTATGAGGCTGCAGTCCTTTATTTCTTCAGCCTGGTTTTCATCTCCAATAAGAATTTGAAAATTCTCGCTGGAAGAATTATTGGCCAGCATCTCTTCAATTATCTTCTTGTCATTAAAGAAGGACAGAATGCTGATAACCTTATCCACATCCCTGAACTCTGGTTCATTGAGCATAGATAGAACGCCTGTCAGATAAATACGGCGCTCTTCCCTTTTGCTAAGCCTGTCTTCAATGGAATCAAGAATGGAAGTTAAAATCTCTTTTTCTTTGAGCAAATCTCCGTAGAGTTCGCCCATAAGGGTCTTGCTCCACTGGGATATTTTGGTCCCTGAAAGTCTGTCATTAACTACAGCCGCTAAAATATCCAGGTCGCTGTCCTTAAAATCATAGGGCAGATCAACAAAAACATTCTCCACCTGATTCTTATCTGTAATAATTATCAAAAGTGCTTTCTTTTGATCTACCTTAAGAAGTTTGATCATGGAAAGGGCTGAGGAGTCAGAACCTGGTGCAAGTATTAAAGAAGGATAGCGGGTTATCTGACCAATTAAATCCATGGAGATTTTGACTGCATCTTCAAAGCGGTCAATCTTACCTCTAAAAGAAGAAATTACCATTCTTTCAATGGCCTCATCCAACTTACCCTTTTGCATTATTGAGTCTACATAATATCGATAACCCAAATCCGAGGGCATTCTGCCGGCGGATGTGTAAGGTTGATCAATATAACCCATTTCTTCCAAATCTGACATTTCATTTCTTATTGTAGCTGGGCTTATTTTTAAATTGTATTTTTTGGAGATAGTCCTGGAGCCCACAGGCTCTGCTGTAGAAATATAATCCAGGATAATAGCTTCCAAGATTTTTCTTTTTCTTTCACTTAAACTCATCTATATCACCTTTTTTTGTTAGCACTCTGCCCGAATGAGTGCTAACTCCTACTAAAAAAATAATATATTCTGCCTCTTTTGTCAACTCTTTCAGATAAATTCCATAAAAACGAGGTTACTGATTAAACGGCCCCTCAAAGTCAAAAAAACGGTGCCATCTCTTGTTTCCAGAAGCTTCATTCCCTCTAGTTTATCCCATTGTTTACTATAAGTTTTCAAAAAAGATACATGAAATCTCTCTTGAAAATCGGCCAGGCTAAAGCCTTCATTCTTCCTGAGATTCATAATAAGATATTCAAAAATCTGATCTTTTTCACTTAAAAATTCTTTTTCAAAGTCATTTACGGTAAATTTTTCTTTAAGCAAATACTCCTCAAGAGAGCCCTGGAATTCAGATCTGTAAGAGCCATAATTGCCCACAGCCCCAAAACCTGCCCCAGCATAGGGAAGATAATTCCAGTAATTTAAATTATGCCTGGACTTAAAGCCCGACCTTGAGTAGTTGGAAAATTCATAGTTTAAATAACCCTTTTCTTCCATAAAGGCAAGATTCCACTTGTAAATTTCTTCAGCCTTATCATCAGGAAAGGAGTCAAAGTCTCCTCTAGAAAATCTGGCCTCTAAGGGAGTGTCAGCCTCAATCTTTAATTGGTAGAGAGAATAGTGATCGGCCTCAAGCTCCAGGGCCTGCCTTAAGCTCTCCTGCCAGGACTTAAATGATTGACCTGGAACTCCATAAATGAGATCAAGATTAATATTTTTAAAACCAGCCTCCCTGGCCCTGAAAAAGGCTTCCCTGGTCTCTTCTGGACTGTGGATTCTGCCCAAAAATTTTAAAACTTCCTTATCGAAAGACTGGGCACCCATAGAAATCCTGTTAACTCCTCCATTATTTAAGAGGAAGGCTTTTTCCAGGGTCAGACTTTCCGGATTTGCCTCCACAGTAAATTCATAATCTGCCGGGAAAATAAAGTTTTCTCTTATATAAAGAAGTATTTTTTCCAGCAGAAAAGGAGGAAGAACAGTAGGCGTTCCCCCTCCAATATAAATACTGTCTACTTCCTCAATTCCATATTCTTTCCTTTTAAATTCTAATTCCCTTAAAAGAGAGTTTATATAAGCTTCATAGATTTTTTCTTCCTGGCTGAAGCTTGTAAAATCACAGTAAGAGCATTTACTCTTACAAAAGGGAATATGAATATAAAGGGCTCTTATCATTATTCATCATCCAGACTCAGGACAGCCATAAAGGCCTCCTGGGGAATTTCTACGTTGCCCACGTTTTTCATTCTCTTCTTACCAGCCTTCTGCTTTTCCAAAAGTTTTCTCTTCCGGCTGATGTCACCACCATAACACTTGTCCAAAACGTTTTTCCGGTAGGCCTTTACAGTTTCCCGGGAAATGATTTTAGAGCCGATAGCAGCCTGAATGGGAACATCAAACATCTGTCTGGGTATAAGCTTCCTAAGCTTGGCAACAAGGGCCTTGCCTCTCTGCTGGCTCTTATCCTTATGGACAATAGCTGAGAGAGCATCTACTGCCTCGCCATTTACCAGAATGTCCAGCTTAACTAATTTTGAAGGCTTATAATCCTTCATTTCATAATCCAGGGAAGCATATCCCTTGGTCCTGGTTTTTATCTGGTCAAAAAAGTCATAAATTATCTCGTTAAGTGGTATTTCATATTTAAGGTTAACCCTGGTTTCAGCAATATATTCCATATCCAGAAAGATTGCTCTTCTTTCCTGGGCCAGTTCCATAACAGTTCCCACATAATCCTTGGGCACCATAATGGTAGCCAGAACATAAGGTTCTTCTATCCTGTCAATCTTTTGCACATCAGGGAGATTATCAGGGTTGTCGATTTTTAGCATTTCGCCATCTGTCTTATAAACATGGTAGACAACACTTGGAGCCGTGGTCAGGATTTCAATATCAAATTCCCTTTCTATTCTCTCCTTGATAATTTCCATGTGCAGAAGCCCTAAAAAGCCGCAGCGATAACCAAAGCCCAGGGCATTGGATGATTCTGCTTCATATTGCAGGGCAGCGTCATTAAGCTGAAGTTTTTCTAAAGCATCCCTAAGCTCGGGATAATCGGTATTATCAATAGGATAGAGACCACAGTAAACCATAGGGTTAGATCTTTGGTAGCCTGCAAGAGCTTCTTTGGCAGGGTTTTCACTGTTTGTTATAGTATCTCCAACCCTGGTTTCCTTAACGTTTTTTATGCTGGCGCCAACAAAGCCAACTTCGCCCGGATAAAGTGCCTTTACATTATTTATACCAGGAGTAAGAGTGCCCAGCTCAGTTACTGTAAAGTTCTTTTCTGTAGACATCATTTGAATTTCGCTGTCATCCTTAAGAACTCCATCGAAAACTCTGATGTAAGAAATAGCCCCGCGGTAGGAATCATAAACTGAGTCAAAAATCAAAGCCTTAAGAGGTTTTTCCGGATCACCTGAAGGAGCTGGAACTTTGGCAACGATAGCCTCAAGAATTTCTTTTATCCCCCGGCCATCTTTGGCAGAAGCTAAAATTGCTTCATCGGCGGAGATGCCAATAACATCTTCAATTTCTTTTTTTATCCGCTCAGGGTCAGCACTGGGCAAATCTATTTTGTTTATTACAGGAATAATTTCTAAATCATGCTCCATGGCCAGATAAACATTGGCCAGGGTCTGGGCTTCAATGCCCTGGGCAGCATCAACTATAAGCAAGGCCCCCTCACAGGCCGCAAGACTTCTTGACACCTCATAGGTAAAGTCTACGTGTCCAGGGGTGTCTATAAGGTTAAGAACATAGTCCTGACCATCGTCAGCCTTATAATTTAAGCGGACAGTCTGAAGCTTTATTGTGATTCCTCTTTCTTTTTCCAGTTCCATATTATCCAGAACCTGCTCCTGCATTTCTCTTTTGGTCAAAGCACCGGTATATTCTAAAATCCGGTCTGCCAGAGTAGATTTGCCATGGTCAATATGGGCGATAATTGAAAAGTTTCTGATTCTCTCTTGTTTCAACAAAATTCCTCCATTTAACTTCTTTTTAATCTTTTTAAAACTATATCTTTAACTATTTTGCTTTCTTCCATTTTTAAAATACTGGTGATAGTAAAATATACCACAAGACCTACCCCTGTGGCTATTAATACCTGAGAAATTTGCAGGATTTTAAGATTTATATCCACATAGGACTCAAAGAAATTGGCTGTTAAAAAAACAAGTACACCCATTATAAGGGAAGCCAGACCAGTTTTACTAAAGGAAAGCAGCATATTTTTGCCATCTATCTGACCAAAATTTATCCTTATAACCACCAGCAAAATAATCATATTAAAAATACCGGCCACCGAATGGGCCAGAGCAAGGCCACCAAACTCCATGTATTTTACTAAGAAAATACTTAGTACTATATTTAGGGACATGGTAGTGACTCCAACAACTACCGGTGTTTTGGTATCTTCAGTTGCATAAAATGATCTGTAGAGAAGAGCCTGGGCTGAATAGGCCACAATACCCAGCGAGTAAAAAAGAAGAGCATGGGCTGTAACCTGGGTGTTGGCAGCCGTAAAATGATATTGCTGGAACATGGCCCTGACTACAGGCGTCTTTAAAGCAATAAGGCCTGCTGTCGCTGGCAAAGTTATAAAAACAATAGTCCTCATACCCAAGCTCAGCAATTTAATATATTCTACTCTCTCATTCCTGGCGGCATGACCTGTAAGAGAAGGGAAAAATGAAACCCCTATGGCAAGACCAAAAATTCCTACAGGAAGCATACTTATTCTGTAAGCAGCCCTCAGAGCAGAGATTGTGCCCTCGTCAGGCAACTGGCTGGCCAGGTTCTGGGTTACAAATAAATTCAGGTGGGTCACTGAAAGGCCAATAAAAACGGGAATTATAAGTCTAAAGAGTTTGATAACTCCTGGATGTTTAAGGTCAATAGCAGGATAATAACGGATTCCTGTCCTTTTTAAAGCAGGCAAAAGAACTAAGAAATTCATAAAGGCCCCTCCCACTACCCCAATTGAAAAACCTGCAATTCCAAAGGGCTTGGAAAGAAGAAGTCCTATTAAAATTATACCTACATTATAAAGTACAGAGCCAATGGCAGGGGATAAAAAATGTTTGCTTGAATGAAGGACCCCCTGAATAATTCCATTTAAGGTCATAAAAAAGCTCTGGGCAAACATGATTCTGGTTAAGCTTACGGTAAGAGCCAGGCTCTCCGTATTAAAACCAGGGACAAGGAGAAAAATCAGCTCTTTTGTAAAAATCAGACCCATGCTGATGCCAAAAACTAAAAGAATCATAATTATATTAAAAACTGTGCTGACTACCCTCCAGGCCTCATCTCTTTCATTCTTGGCCAGATATCCGGAAATTACCGGGATAAAGGCTGAGCTCAGAGCCCCGCCAACCAGAAGGTAGTAGATTAAATCAGGTACTGAAAAAGCAGCATTGTAGGCATCAGTATAATAGTTTTGGCCAAACCTGCTATAAATTATTACATCACGGGCATAACCCAGGATTCGCGATAAGGCCATAGCAATCATAATAATTCCAGTGGCCTTTAAAATCTGACCGCCGGATTCTTCTTTTCTCTCTTGCATATCTGTCTCCATTACATATAATTAATCTATATTTTACCTTATTAATGTCTTTTTAGCATTATTTTTCTTTTTAATAATTCTTGAATTCTTGCTTTGACTCTGTTAAACTAAAGTGTATTGAAAATGACAATAAGTCTGTCAGATCTGTAAAAGGAGGTGTCTGTAAAATGGCAAACATTAAATCAGCAATTAAGAGGGCCAAAACCAGCCAGAAAAAAAGAATGGTTAACAAAATGCAAAAATCAGCTTTAAAATCACACATTAAAACTTTTGAAGGTCTTCTGGCTTCTGACAAAATCGAAGAAGCTAAAAATTTCTTCCCAGTTTTAGTTAAAAAGATAGATAAAACTGCAGCTAAAGGTCTTCTTCATAAGAAGAATGCTGCTAACAAAAAATCAAGATTCGCTAAATTGCTTAATTCTCGTGGATAATTTTTAAAAAATAAAAAAACAAACCAGTCTTTTCTACCTCTTAAAGGTTAGATGACTGGTTTTTTTTATTTAAAGGCCCTTCTGATTATAAAGTCTTTCATGAGGTTTTCTTCAGTCTGCTTGCTGTTTCTGGTCTGAAATTCCATTTCGTATAAATCTTCGTACAAATCTAAAATCTCTTCCTGGCTTACATTTTTTACCTGCCTGGCCGTCTTATCTATGAGAAAATCAGAAGAAGTATCCAAATACTTCCTATAGACTGGTTTAACCAGGCCCTGGTCCAGGGCATCTTTTATCATAATCATTCTTCTGAAACTTGTTACCAGCATGGCCCTTAGAAGAGCCGGGTGCTCTCTGGCCGCCAGATAGTCATCCAAGAGATCAAGTGCTCTCTGGCCCTTACCTTCTATAATTGCATCAAGAAGATCAAAAATTTTACCCTCTACAGGCCTGATAATTAAATCCTCAACCTGATCCAGGGAAATTTGCCCGGTAAAACTTGTCAGGCTTAACTTATCCAGCTCATTTTTTAAGGGATAGAGGCCTTGTTCACCAATCATAAAAAGGTTTTCAAAAAGATCCCTGCTTACCTTCAAGTCAAGTCTTATCAGTTCTTTTTCCAGCCAATCCCTTAAAGCTTTGCCCTCAAGGATTTTACTTTCAACAAGCCTGGTCTGAGCAGACTTTTTAAAGACCTGAGCCAGTTTATTGCGGGCTGCATTTTTAAGCTCATCTTCGCCCACAAAAATTAAAATGCTTGATGGGTTTGGATTATTTATATATTCCTCTAAAAGAGCTCTTTCTTTGGCTGGAAGCTGCTTTTCCTTGCTTAGAAAATCAGTATCCTTAACTATCAGGAGCTTTTCCTGACCAAAAAAAGGACTGGTATTAGCATTATTAATAATGGAACTTATGGATTCATTCTGAAAGCTGATTTTATCAAAATTAATGGCCTCAATCTTTTCATCCAGCAGATTGTCTTCCGCCTCTTGCAGATAGTAATTTATTAGATATCTTTCCGGGCCATAAAGATAATAGACCCTTCTGGGTTTTTTACTTTCTATTTCTTTTATAAAGTTTTCCATTATCTTCTTTTTGGCCTTTTTTTCATTTTAAAAATCCTAAACAAAATCTGGAAGAGATAGAGGCCTGCAAAGGCATAAATGGCCATATTGTATTTTTCTATTTTAAGAGGCAGATTACTATCAGAAAGGATATCTATTCTCTCCAGTTCTTCCCCTCCTGCATAATAAAGAACTTCACCAATCTTATCACCAGCTTTAAGCGGCCTTTTGATTTCATTCATAAAGAATTCTTTGGTTGGATCGACTTTTACGCCAACTTTTATATGAAGGCTGATGGCTTTTTGGCTGAGGCCTCTTAAAATCTCCCCATCCTGGGTAGTGATGGAAATGATTTCCTCACCTTCATCTACAATTCTGACCACAGTAAAATTTTCTGCCGCATATTCAATAAGCTGGGCAGCATAATCAAAGGCTTTTACCGCCCTGGCATTGGTCATTACCAATATGTAGTCCTTATCGCCGTCCTGATAAGTAAAGACTAAATCCAGCCTCTCCTGGTCAGTTCTGGTTCCGGCCATGAGGCCTGTTATGCCCGGATAATCTTCGAGAAGAATATTCCGGTTGGTTAAGAGGGCCTGCCAGCTGGCACCATTCCAGTTAAAGCTTTTAATTTTTGCATATTCATTTATTTTTTCAAGATTCATAGCATATCTGCCTATAAGAGCCAGATCGTAGGCTGTAGTCACATGACGGGAATCTTTTTGTCCATAAGAATTTGTAAAAGCAGTATTCAGGCAACCAATAGATTTTACCTTGTTATTTAATTCTTCAATGAACTTATAATCTTCACCAGACAGATGCTCAGAAATTGCCAGTGCTGCGTCATTGGCAGAATAGACCAGAGCCGCTTTTACCAGCTCTGAAAGAAGGATTTTTTCTTTTTCCTGTAGATATATTTTTGTTCCCAGAACCTTAACCGGATTTTCACCTATGGTAATCTTTTTGTTAAGGTCACCCTTCTCCACCGCCATTATGACCGTGGCAAGGTTGGTTGCTCCTTCAATATTTACAATCTTATCCTTATCTTTTTCCAAAAGGACATGGCCCGATTCTCTGTCGATAAGAACGTAACTATCAAAGTCGTCCTTATTAAGTTCAGGCTGGGCAAAAACATTTGTAGTTAATAAAAGGAAAACAATCAGTAAAACTGCCAGGCTCTTTTTTGGCAAGCTCATCACCTCTTTAATGATTATAGCATTATTAGCTGTCTTTTTTAATTTAAATGTCCTTTAATTTTTAAATCTTTTCCTTTAAAAGTTACTATTATAGTACCAGAAATATCTGTCCTGAAAACACCTGTTTCTTTATTTGGCAAAATATCCATAAATTTTTGCCCCGGATGGCCATATCTGTTCTTTTGGCCACAAGAAATAACAATATTTTCTATCTTGACCTGATTAAAAAATCTTTCCGAAGCTCCTGTATTACTGCCATGGTGCGGGGCTTTGAGGATGTGAATATCATTTTTAAGTTCCAGCCGATCAAGAACATTTTTTTCAATATCCCCTGTAAATAAAAACTTCTTTTCATTATAGGTAAGCAGAAAGACCAGAGAGTGATCATTATGATTGCTAAAGCTGGTCTCCTGGGCTGGCAGCAGGATTTCAAGCTGACAGGAATCGATTTGAAACTTTTGTCCCTTACTCCCATAAAGGACCTGAGTCTTTTTCTTTTTTGCCCACCAGAGTAATTCCTGATTAAGCTCATTTTCCTTTGCATTGGCTGGCAAAATTATATATTTAGGAGCTTTCTTTTTCATGAGCCAAATAATTCCACTTATATGGTCTGCATCAGCATGACTGACAATATAGACAAAGGGACGATTTATTCCCTTGGAAGACAGGTAATTTTCCACTTCCTGCCCCCATGGCCCCCCATCAATCAAGATAACCTGATCCCTTTCTGTTACTACGAGAGCTGCATCACCCTGTCCCACATCTAAAAAAGTCAACTGCCAGCTTCCTGGCATAAGATTTATAAAAAGCAGGCAGAAAAAGAGGATTAGCAAAGTCTCTTGCTTAATTTTAATTTTCTTATAAAGGAGAGCCAGGATAAAAAAATAAAGTGAAACTTCAAAAAATTTTGGACTGGATACAGAAAAATCCATAAAGGAAAAAATTCCAGCCAATTCTTCTGTTCCCTCGATAATCAAGTTTATAGGATAATCGGCCAGGTTTGCCAAGGGTAAAAATGGTAAAAAGAGCCCTGCTATCAAAAATAGAGTGATAATGGCAAAAAGCGGTATGTAAAAAATGTTCGCCCAAAGTCCGGGCAAAGAGAAAGAGTTAAAATAATATAAGAGCAGTGGCATGCTTCCTGCCAAAGCTGCCAAAGAAGCTGAAAAAATATTTTTTCCCTTAGCCAGATAAACAATAGAGGCTAGAGTCAGGTAGGAAAGTTGAAAGCCGGCAGAAAAAACCACAAATGGATTCCAGATAAGCTGAGGCAGGGCCGAGGCTGCCATGATAGTCCAGATATCACGGTGGCGAAGGAGAAATTTGCCCAGGGAAAAAAGAAAGAACATAAGGGCAGCCCGGTTTATGGAGGGAGTAAATCCCGCCAAAAAGGCATAGGCCAGGATAAAAAACCAGGCGGCAAAATTTTTCAGGCGGAACCCGGCTGGAGAAAAAAGCTTATAGGCCGCACCAGCAACTATGCCGCCATGGAGTCCGGAGACAGCCAGTAAATGGGATAGGCCCAGCAATTGGAAGCTGTCCCTGGCTTCCTGAGGGAAGAGGGATTTATCGCCAAAAACCAGGGCCTGGACCAGGCCCTGGGCCCTGCCGCTATATTGGTCACAATATTCTCTCATAATTTTTTGCCTGAATTTAAGAAGCTGGGCATAAAGAGGCGGAGTAATTTCCTCCTCCTTGATTGTCACCAAGTCACCCTTGAAATTTACCCCAGAGCTCAGATAGTACTTCCTTTGATCAAAACCCCAGGGAATCCTCTGCCTGTCAAAAAAACTCCCCTTAAAACTTGCCCTATAAACATGCCCTACATCAAGATTTTCCTTGCTATAAAAATAAACCTTCTCATTTTTTAAAGCTTTTTCCTCTGCCTGATAAATTTTTCCTATGTAGGTCTGCCCCTTCTTATCGGTAATATAAAGGATGAATTGGGTTTTCTTCAAACCTTCCCAGGCTTCATAGGTATCCAGAAGAAAAGCAGCATAAAAATTGCTGGCAAGAAAAAGCAGAAGACAGAAAGCTATAAACTTCTTTCTATCATATTGAAAGGATATAAAGAAGAGTAAAATAAAAGCCAGAAACCAAGCCAGCTTATAAAAAATACTGAAAATACCAAGGCCCATAAATATAAGACTGATAAAAAGATATCTCTGCATAAAAAAACCTCCTGACTCTCTCTTTTATATAGTTCGAAGACTATAAGAGAAAACCTCAGGAGATCTTTTAAAAATGTTTTTCCATATAATCAGGCCTGCTTAAGTAAAAGCCCTGACCTATCATACAACCATTATCACGCAAATAAACCAACTGCTCTTCATTTTCTATACCCTCAGCAACAATCCTTAAGCCCATTTTGTCGCACATATGAATAAGGCTTTGTATAATTACCCCTTCTTTATTTTCACCAAGAATAAAGGCCGTAAAAGCCCGGTCAATCTTTATGGTGTCAATAGGTAAAAGTTTTAAATGAGTTAAGGAAGAATAACCCGTACCAAAATCGTCCAGGGCCAGCATGACCCCTTTAGCCTTAAGGGCCTCTATTCTTTTAATGGCCAGATCCATATTATCAATGATTGCAGTTTCAGTTATTTCAATGATAATACCAGATAAATCTACTTCATATTGGTCAAAAATATCTAAGTAAAGAGGAAAATGAAGATCATTCATGAGGGTTTTACTGGACAGGTTAATGCCCAGTTCCCAGAAAAGATTTTTCTTTTCAAGTCTTCCTTTTTCTTCCAAAACCCTTCTTAAAACCCATCTGTCCAGAGCTAGAATCTGACCTGTTTCCTCTGCTATGGGAATAAATTCAGAGGGAGAGATAAAGGCTTCATCATCCTTCTTCCATCTGAGCAGAGCCTCCATACCGCCAATTTCCAGGGTTCGGAGATCATGCAAGGGCTGATAGTAAAGAAAAAGTTCTTCATTATCCATAGCCTTTTGCAAGTCACTGGCCAATCTTGCCCTTTCGGTTACACTGGATATTTCTACATCTTCAAAGAAAATTCTGACTTTTTTACCAGCTTTTTTACCTCGATTTAAGGCTATATTAGCATTTTTATATATTTCAAAAGAAGTTGCCCCATCCTTGGGCCAGGAAGCCAGACCCATGGTAAAAGAAGTAAAGAACTGGTGATTACCCTCCTGCCAGTATCTGTCAAAAGAACCAAAGATTTCATCCAGCCTCCGGTCTAAAAATTCCTTTTTATTATTGCCCGGTATTAAAAGACCAAACTCATCTCCATCTAATCTGGCCAGATATTCATTATCTTTTTTTAGACTGCCAAGCTCACTGGCAACATATGTGAGGAATTTATCTCCCGCCTTATGGCCCAAAGTGTCATTTATAAAACGAAAGTTATCCAGATCAATATAGGCTATGCTGTAAGCCCTGGCCTCTGCGGATAAGTCTTCCATATTTTTTAGAAAGGCGGCCTTACTGGGCAGTCCGGTAAGAGGATCTTTATATACGGAGTTTCTTAAATCATTAAAAGCCTGGTTGATGATAGCAGCTCTTTTATAGACTAAAAAAAAGATTAAGAAAGCTGAGGCTGATACAAAGAACCAACCCTTATAGGTTTGCAGCTTGGTAATCATGGCCGGATCAGTTGCCAGGGAATCCAGCAGCTTATCCGAAAATAGAATCCATAAAAAACCTAAGAAGAGATAAATCCCTGCTATTCTTAAAGATTCCTTACCAGCTCCAGCTAAATTATAATCTCTTTTTTCCTTTTTCATAAGCGCACACTCTTCATCTAAAGGCCTCTAAAATAAAGTACTATTCATAAAGTAAATACCTTAAAAATCATCTCTTAAAACAGCACCTGAGCTGGCACTGGTAACTAAGGCGGCATACCTTCTCAAATAAGAATTTTTTATAAGGTCTCTTTTTGGTTTTTGCCAGTTTTTTCTTCTTTCTTCCAGCTCTTCATCAGAAACCAAAAGTTCCAGTTTTCTTTCCGGAATATTAATATAAATCTCATCTCCCATATTTATGAGGCCAATGATGCCTCCTTCTGCAGCTTCCGGGGAAACGTGGCCAATGGCCGCCCCGGCTGTTCCGCCTGAAAATCTGCCATCAGTAATGAGGGCAACATCCTTGTCCAGACCCATGCCAATTATAGAAGCGGTAGGACTCAGCATCTCCCTCATACCCGGACCACCTTTAGGACCTTCATAACGTACAACCACAACATCGCCTTTTACGATCTGACCACCTCTGATAGCTGCGTAGGCTTCCTCTTCTGAGTCATAAACCTTGGCAGGTCCCTGGTGGACCAGCATTTCCTTGGCCACACCAATTTGCTTGACCACTGCGCCGTCCAGGGCAAGATTCCCCTTAAGAATAGCTATGCCACCGGTTTTTGAGTAGGCATTGGAAATTTCCCTGATTACATCATTATTTCTTACCTTGGCCCTGGCTACGCTCTCAGCTAAGGAGACGCCCATAACAGTCCGGGTATTGCCATCAAGCAAATCTGCCTCAAGAAGTCTCTTAATTACTGCCGATATGCCGCCAGCTTCATATAAATCTAAAATCCTGTGCTCTCCTGAAGGATTTAGTTTGCAAATATTTGGTAGAAGATTACTGATGCGGTCAAAATCTTCTAAATCTACCCTGACCTCCGCCTGATTGGCAATAGCCATAAGGTGAAGTACCGTGTTACTTGATCCACCAATAGCCATATCAAGGCTGATAGCATTTAAAAAGGCTTCTCTGGTCATAATATCTCTGGGTTTAATGTCATTTTCCACCAGATACATGATTGATTCGCCAGCTTTTCTGGCCAGGGCCTTCCTTTGGCCGTAAACTGCAGGAATGGTTCCATTACCAGGCAGGGCCATACCCAGGCCTTCAGCCAGGCAGTTCATAGTGTTGGCCGTATACATGCCAGCACAAGAGCCACAGCCGGGGCAGGCAGTAAGAGCCATATCTTCAAGTTCTTCCTCATTTATCTGACCCTTGTCAAATTTTCCAACAGCCTCAAAGGCTCCTTTAATAAGGTCGGAGTCATTGCCTTCGTATCTGCCAGGCAGCATAGGGCCACCTGATATATAAACTGAAGGAATGTTTAATCTGGCTGCTGCCATGAGCATACCAGGAACAATCTTGTCACAGTTACCTACTAAAACAAGTCCATCAAATTTATGGCCTATAGCCATAGCTTCAATGGAGTCCGCAATCAGTTCACGGCTGGCCAGGGGATATCTCATCCCGCTATGGTTCATAGCAATACCATCACAAATACCTATGGCCGGGAACTCCATGGGAGTACCTCCTTTGGCTATAACACCTTCCTTGGCGGCCTGGGCAATCTGATCCAGGTGAACATGGCCCGGAATAATATCGTTTTGAGCATTAACTATGGCTATGAGAGGCTTCTTTAAATCCTCTGGTGAATAGCCCGCTGCATAGAATAAAGATCTGTGGGGGGCTCTTTCCACACCCTTGGTAACCTGATCACTTATCATTTCTTTCACTCCAGTCATGTTTTTATTAAATCTTTTAATTTTTCAAAGGTGGCAGGGCCAATACCTTTGACCAACATTATATCATCAATTATTTTGAAATTACCATTTTTTTCTCTGTAATTTAAAATATCTTGTGCTTTTGTTTGCCCTATTCCTGGCAAAGTCATCAACTCATCCCTGCCTGCCCTGTTAATATCAATTAAATTGGATGATGCCGTCCCTTGAAAAAGGCCTGTATTTTCTGGCTGAAAGTCTAATTTTTCTTCCCCGCTAATTTCATCTGGAGAAGGAATGTAAATTTTCATTCCATCAGAAAGGATTTGAGCCCGGTTAAAATATTTGTTTAAAAGATCCAAATCCCTGATCCCCGCCGGCTGGATTAAATCTTCAAGTCTGGCCCCTTCAGTGAGCTCATAAACACCAGGCCTTTGAACATCACCAGCCAAATGAACAAAGATTTTGGCCTGATTTTCCCCTTCATCTTGATTAAGCCTTTCTGAAATACCAGCCTGGCTCCCGGAAGAATCATGGGTCAAAAGCAAAAGATCATTTTTAGACCTGGTCCTGTAAAAGGTAAAGATTAAAAATAAAATTAAAAGAATAATAAAAAGCTTGTTTTCCTCCAGTATTTTTTTCATAAAAAAACCTGCCCTTCTGAATAACTTAGCCTATGGCCTTATTTTCAGATTCGCAGGTTAGATTACTTTTTCCTATTTTTTACTTTTAATATTCTATACTAATTCCCTCATGGTTAATCAGATCTTCATAAAAAGAAAGCTTGGCAGCATTATAATATGCCTGTAAGGGAACCATAGAAAGTCCCAGGGTAACTATGGCGCCTACATAAGCTAAAATAGCCCAGCCTATAAAAGAAACTTGCAGCTGAAAAAGGGCCATTTTCTTACCCCGCATCAATTCCTTGCTCCTGGCTATAGCCTGACTGGAAGTCAATTCTGGGTTATCGTTTAAAATAAACCAGGTCATAGAGTAACTATAGTAAGCTATAATTCCCGGTATAATTAAAAGCAGGGTCCAAAGAGCAATAAAGATGGTCATTAATAATTCTGTCAGAAAATTTCTGCCAAATCTATCCATGCCCTTTAAAATATCGCCAACCTCGGCCTGTCCTTTACGCTTTAGATTCATATAGAAGGCTACAAGACCAAAATAGGCCGGACCAGCAAAAAGGAAGTTAATTATGCTCAAAAGGGAGCTTTTTTTCTCCACTACCTTATGGATTACTTGTCCATTTTTATAAATCTCTTCCACTGTCTGGGTCTGTAAAAGATCGCCACTGGCAGCTATAAACCAAACTACCAGACAAACTATCAGAGCCTTAGGCCAGTTTCCCCTAAGTAAGGCCCGGGCTTCCGCCCTAAAATCTCCACTTGTTTTATACATAATTCCCTCCTTAATCTAAGAAGTCAAACTCAACATCTTTAATAATAATATTATCTCCGTCCTTGGCACCTTCTTTTCTTAACTGATCAACAACACCCATTTTTTCCAGAATGTTGATAAATCTAAGCATGCCCTCGTCACTTGAAAACTGTATCTTATTGTAGATGCGATCGATTTCTTCTCCCAGGACAAAGAAATTATTGCCTTCTCTTTCTATATAGAAAGGCGTCTCTTCTTCTGCCCTGGTCAGCTTAACCAGGTCCTCATCTGTCTCTGTTAAATAAACCTCTTCTTCAGTTTCCTCAAGAAGCTCGTAGGCACGGTAGACTAATTCCTTAAGACCCTGTCCGGTCGCCGCTGAGACTGGAAAAACCTCATAACCCTCAGCCTTTTTCCTGAAATCTTCAAGTTTTTCATCAGCCCCGGTTATATCCATCTTATTAGCCGCAATCAACATAGGCCTCTTAATAAGCTTTGGGCTGTATTTTTCCAGTTCCTTATTTATAAGGAGGAAATCCTCATAAGGGTCCCGGCCTTCTGAACCGGCAACATCCAGCACATGAATGATAATCCTGGTTCTTTCAGTGTGCCTTAAAAATCTGTGCCCCAGGCCTGCCCCCTCGGCGGCTCCCTCAATAAGACCCGGAATATCGGCCATAACAAAACTTTGCCCGTCTTCTAACTTTACCAAGCCTAAATTTGGGCTTAAAGTGGTAAAGTGATAGTCTGCAATCTTGGGCCTGGCCGCTGAAACCTGAGAAATTATAGTAGACTTGCCCACATTGGGAAAACCAACCAAGCTGACATCTGCCAAAAGTTTTAACTCCAAAACCAGCCATCTTTCCTGGCCTTTATCGCCATTTTCTGCGTAGGTAGGAGCAGTATTTCTGGCTGTCTTAAAATGCCTGTTGCCCCGGCCTCCCTTGCCCCCCTGGGCAGCAAGGTATTCCTGGTCCTGATGAATTAGGTCTGCTAAAACCCTGCCTGTATCAGGGTCTTTAACCAAAGTGCCAATGGGCACCCGTAAATAGACATCATCTGCACTTCTGCCATGCATGGAAGATCCCTGTCCGTGCTGGCCCCGGTCTCCCTTATAGTGGGTTTGATAACGAAAATCAACCAGGGTCCTAAGGCCAGAATCTGCCTTCAAAATGATACTGCCACCCTGACCGCCATCGCCACCGGAAGGGCCACCATAGGGAACATATTTTTCCCTTCTAAAAGCAGAAGAGCCATTACCGCCGTCACCGGCTTTAACATTTATTTTAGTATAATCATAAAACAAGAGCTTCCCCTCCTTCCCTTTTCTTACCTGTAAAACTAAAGAAAAAAACCTGGCCGCAGCCAGGTCTTCTTATGCAGGGTATACACTCACCATTTTTCTGTTTTTGTCCATTCTTTCGAACTTTACCACACCTGATACCAGGGCAAATAAAGTATCATCTCTGCCAATACCTACATTATTACCAGGATGAAGTTTAGTACCTCTCTGGCGAACGAGAATGTTGCCTGCTAATACGTCCTGTCCATCTGAACGCTTCACACCAAGTCTTTTTGCTTGTGAGTCACGACCGTTTCTGGAGCTACCAACACCTTTTTTAGATGCGAATAACTGCAAATTCATTTTTAGCATGCCATCCACCTCCTTATCTAATCGTAATATGCCCCGGATATGCCTGGGCAATGGAATCTATGCCAATTTCAATTGTTTTTAAAATTATTTCCGCCTGTGCAAGTTCTGCCTGACTGAGATTAGAAAGTTCATATTTCATATATCCAGTCTTTTCGTCAACCTTAAGGCTTATTCTTTCCTGGCCCATGTACTGGAGCAGGGAATTATAACCAGTGGTAGTCAAAGCCGAAACTGCTGCACAAACAATATCCTGTCCTTTTTCTGCAAAAAAAGCATGTCCGGAAACTTCAAGTCCTCTATATTGCGAACCGTCTTTTATAAACCGGGCTTTAATCATTGCTTAGCCTACAATGTTTTCTATAAGAAGACTTGTAAATGGCTGACGATGACCTTGCTTCTTACGATAGTTCTTTTTGGACTTATACTTAAAGACGATAATTTTTCTTGCCTTACCGTGTTTTTGTACCTTAGCCTGAACTTTTGCGTCTGCAAGATAAGGACTGCCAACTTTGATGCCTTCACCATTTGAAACCATCAAAACTTTGTCCAGCTCAATCACATCGCCTTCTTCAGCTTTTAAAAGCTCCACGTTGATAAGATCTCCTTGCTGAACCTTGTACTGTTTTCCACCTGTTTCAATAATTGCGTACATGTCTGCACCTCCAATTCCAAAGACTCGCCTCTTAAGGTACTGCTCTTTAGCAGTTTGTAAACCTTTTTAGCGCGGTTTAAGACCACAGTGAGACCACTATAGACTATACTATATTAGCTTACCTGCACTTTTAAGTCAAGAAATTTCTTTGATTAAAAGGGGGGTAAAATTCAAAAAATCGGCAGAGGTCAAATGGAAATTAATCCCCCAGGCCTGATTTGGCAATCTCAAATCAGCTGAATAATCATGGAGATGTCCAAAGATACAAGTTTTAACCTCATACTCCTCTAAAAGAGCAATGAGCTCACTATGGTCATGGTTGATGTTGACCGGCGGATAGTGCAACATGACCATAATTTCCCTCTCCTTTACCTTGGGCACTGACTCCAGAGATATTTTAAGGCGCAAGATTTCCCTTGCATAGATTTTCTCATCCTCCTGGTTAAAATACTTATCCCCAGGTACAGTCCAGCCCCTGCTGCCACAAATATAAAGCTTTTCATTAACCTTATAATGATTGTTCTGTAAAAA